>JBBRJC010000061.1:0-11064 GCA_038220135.1 Bryobacterales bacterium
CATCTGCAGGACATTTTCAATTTCTTTCAGTGCCCCACCATAATCCTTACGATGCAGAAGCATCTCGCCATTAATCACTGCTGCGGCGACAATGCCCAAAGGCTGATTCTGCACAGGCTGCAACAGTTCTTTTGCCCGCAATGCCAAATCCATAAATCCGTACCGGGCCAGAAGAGTTCCTGCTTTTCGAACTCGCTGCGCACCATGGTCAAGTTCTAGCGCTTCAGTGCAGCAAGGGCGAACCACTTTTGTATTTCCATTCAACGCTTCAATCGCGGCGTAGGAAATCAGCTTCTGAGCTCGGTCACTGTCCTTCCCCTTGCTGGTATCTGCTCGCGCGGAATCATATAACAGCTTTGCGGCCTCATCGAAACGCTCCCGGTCAGCCAGAAAATGTGCCCTGGCAACGACAAACATTCCAGACGCCTTGGTAGCCTCACACGCTGCAATCATGGCGCTGTCGGCCGTGGAAAAATCACCCTTGGCGAAACTGTAGAGAAACATCGCATCGTCGTAGCCACCGGAAACCGGCACTCGTTTGCGGAGTTCCGGCAGGAGTTTATTGGCTTCGTCGAAAAGGCCAATTACAACCAGACGATCAAACTGCTTTCGCCATGCCGGCCAGCGCCCACTCCATGTATTTGCCCACTGCCTGGTGACTTCGAGGGCTTCATCCATCCGTCCCATCTTCATCAATGGACCACTCAGATAACGCCACGGATACTCATAGTACGGATAGCTGCTCATCAGCTTCTTGTAATTGGCCACGGCACGCGGAAAGTCCTGCATGTCATCGGCATACATCGCCCGGATAGTAAGCTCCTCCCGGTTCGACGTGGGACGCTTGTCCAGCGCGGCCATCGCCATGCGCCACGATTCGTAGCCTTCTGCAAACCGGCGCTCTCGAATGCAATAATCGCCGCGCCTCATGTGGGCCATGGCGAAAGATGGATCGCGGTTGGCGGCGTGTTCTAAGGACAGAATGGCTGACGAAAAATCGTTCGTTTCCGCATGTCGCTCTCCTTTTGAAAATTCCCTCAGCGCTTCCCACGAATCCGTTGTTACCTCTTCCGGACGCTTGCCTAAATCTGCAATCGACGTCTCCGATTCCCCGGTGGTCCGCCGCAGCCAGCGTGCTGCATCGTAAAGCGCTGTATGCAATTGGCGCTGATTCGACGCGCGGAACGATTCCGCCCACGTCATTTCCGCGCCTTCCGTAGCTGGGTTCACTCGCTCCAAAGACACGTTCAAAACATAATCGGATCCTACACGCCCCAGGGTTGCGAACAGCACTAACGGAATCTGCACGCGTAGCGCTAAATGCCTGGCGGTTCGGGCATCCAAGGCGTCGCCCGGATTCTTCAAGATCAATTTTAACTGCGGTCCATGCTCACCAGGCTGGCTGAAGGCCAAGTGCGCCGATTGCTGAATCTCTGCTGCAAACGTAACGGACAAGCCATCCAATTCGGGCTCTCCGGTTGCATTTAGCGCAGGCACTAACAGCACGCTGGTTCCCGAAACTACACGCGGGTCGGCCGCCTGGCGCTTGGTCTGCCACATGAAGCTACCTGCGGTCACCGTTGCTGCTGTTCCTGCCGTCATCGCCACTATTTGTCTACGCGTGAATGCGGGACGAAAAGGGACACGACTGGAAATCTTTTTTCCAGATTGCATTGCTTCCGCTAGAACTACGCAATCTTGAAATCTCATTTTGGGGTCAGGATCAAGACAGCGGGCAATGATGGCATTCCAAACCAGTGGGATTGATGGAAGCACGGAGCGCGCTTCAGGCGGAACAGATTTGGCGCGCTTGATTAAGGCCGCAAGGAACGGCTCTTCATCAAGTGGACGCCGGCCTGTTAGCACCTCGTAGGCAATTAGGCCGAAGGCATACACGTCGGTAGCTTTGGTGATTGCTTCATTGGTCAACTGTTCCGGGGCCATGTATTGGGGAGTGCCCACAGGTTGTTGGGTTGCACTGCGAAGATCAAACTTAGCGGGCGATGCGCCGCCTTTGGCCAAGCCGAAATCCATGATCACCACGCGGTGGCCGCTTGCTAACGGTTCACGGCGAATCATTACATTGCCGGGTTTCAAATCCCGATGCACAACATTCAACGCGTGGGCTGCGGCAATTGCGGCGGCCGCCTCCTGAAGGATCGCTGCTGCCTCAGCGAATGGAATTGCACCTTCGGAAATCCGCTGGCCCAATGTATCACCGTCAATCAATTCCATGGTCAGGAAGAAGAGTGGGAAGCCTTGAATTGCATCTCTGCCGAGATCAAACGTTTTGCACACACCAGGGTGGGCAACCTCTCTGGCCAGTTGCACTTCCATCAGGAAGCGATCAACCATTTCCGAACGGATGCCCAAGTGTGGAGGAAGAACTTTCAACGCAAGCAGCAGCCGCATTTCGCGATCCCATGCCTGGTAGACTTCGCCCATTCCCCCAACGCCGAGAAGCTTTCGGATCTCGTACCGGCCCGCTATTAATGCACCTGCTTGGAGAGTGACTTTTTCGTGTGCTTGGGAGGCGGTGGAGACTAATGGAACTTCAAGAAAGGATTTGGCCTCTTCAAAGTTACTAACCAGGCGACGCACTTCCGCCGCCATCGTTGGCGCATCCTTGTCCAATTGCGCCAGCGCGGCAGGCCGGTCTTTGGCAGGCAAATCGATGATCTCGCCAAAGTGTGACCGAATTTGATTCCATAGCAGGTCCATCGGTATAACTTAGTAGTTTATGCTTTTATTGCCGATTGCGCTTAACGGTTCGTATTGGAACGCTTCGGGCTTTGAGCTGCGGATCGATTTCTGCATGAATGCTGCTCATTGTTATCACACGCAACATTTCTCAAACTCCCCAAATCCGATTTCTAAAGCATGCCGTATACCTAGATGAAACCGAGACAAACCGGTGAAAAAAGGAAATTCAGAAAATGAATCGACGCATTGCAATCTTTATATTTGGCGCTATGGCACTATTTGCCACCAGTGCATTTTCCAAAAACCCGATGGTTGGTGGCAAGGAAATGTTCCCCACCAAAAACATCATCGAAAACGCTGTAAATTCGGCCGATCACACCACACTAGTTGCCGCTGTAAAGGCCGCTGGCTTAGTCGACACGCTGCAGGGCCCAGGGCCATTTACTGTGTTTGCACCAGTCAATGCAGCATTCGACAAGTTGCCCGCAGGCACAGTGGAAACGTTGTTGAAGCCGGAAAGCAAAGATACTCTGGTCAAGATTTTGACTTACCACGTGGTGGCAGGAAGGATGTCCAGCGCCGACCTGAAAAAGGCCATCAAAGCAGGTGGCGGTAAGGCCATGCTCAAGACCGTTTCCGGTGGCAGCTTGTGGGCCATGATGGACGGCAGCATGATCGTGCTGAAGGACGAAAAGGGCGGAGTTAGCAAGATCACCCAAGCCAACGTTAATCAATCGAATGGTGTAATCCACGTTGTTGACTCGGTAGTTATCCCCAACTAGTTGAGTCATTCGCGGCCCGGTGGCTTAACGGCTGCCGGGCTGCATTTACCAGCGAGTCTCGTCCCTAATCATACCCGCCAGCCGCTTTGAAACCACTGCTTCCAATCCATTAGACATCTTCAATAACCACCGTTTGCTGGATAGCGGCGAGATCTTTCGAATGTGATCTGTGTTGATGATTGTCTTGCGATGAATGCGCCGGAAACGTTCCCCATCAATTCGCTCTTCCAGGCTCTTCATCGAGTGATCGGCATAGTAGCGGCCGGTTGCTGTGACGATAATCACCGTCTCCCCTTCGGCCTGAAATGCGATTACGTCGGCGGGGTCAAGCATGTGCATGTCACCGCCCAGCCGCCCAACAATCCGGCGAGAAATTGTTTTAAGTGTTGGCTTTGATGCTGCGGGAACACGGGCGGCCAAAATGCGCCTGGCCTTATCCAGCGCAGCACGCAGACGCTCTTTGCGTACTGGCTTGAGTAAGTAATCCACAGCACCGGCATCAAATGCTTCGAGCGCGTGATTTTCAAATGCCGTAACAAATACAATCAGGGGCATTCGATCACCACGCAGGCTTTTTGCAACAGCGATTCCACCAAGTTCGGGCATCTGCAGATCAAGAAAAACAAGGTCTGGATTGAGAGCCTGAATCTGTTCCACTGCGGCCAAACCGTCGGCGGCTTCTCCGGCAATTTCGACGTCTCGAAATTCCTCCAGATGCTCAACTAGAATTTGCCGCGCAATAGGCTCATCATCCACAACCAGGACTCTCACTGAACCGCCTCCATTGCCGTTGTCACAGGAATGCGGAACGATACTTCGGTTCCTTCCTCATTGTGCCTGATCACCAGTCTGGCGCTTGGCCCGTAGCAAAGTTCCAGGCGCCGCTTCACGTTTTCCAGACCCACTCCCTCGCCTTTCGTTGGTGATGTATCGGAAAATCCGGCACCAGTATCGTGAACGCTAACGTGCAATTCACCGGACACCACAGATGCTGTTAACCTCACCAAACCTCCGGCCTGCTGACTGGCTACGCCATGCTTCACTGCATTTTCCACCAACGGCTCCACCGACAAAATCGGAATGCGCACAAGCAGAGCCGCTGCGCTTACATCGATCACAGTTCGCAATTTTTCACCGAGGCGAAGGCTTTCGATTTCCAGATACGCTTTGACAATATTCATCTCTTCTTCAAAGGCGATGTAGGTCTTTTCGCTGCGCAAAAAATAGCGGAAAATATCGGCGAGGTTGAGTACAGTTTGCCGGGCCCCTTTGGCTTCGCGAGGGATCACACCATACAAAGTGTTCAGTGCGTTAAACAAGAAGTGGGGATGGATTTGAGACTGCAGCGCTCGCAACTCTGCTTGCGACATCAGCTTGCGTAACTCGGCATCGCGAAACTTTTCAATCTGCTGCTCGGCTTCATTGGCGAGCAATGCCAATGCGGATAGATCTTCGCTGAAATAGGGGCGGCCACCATCGCGGCGACCGAGCAAAACAAAGTGCGGCTCACCGGCAACCTTCAACGGCACAACCGCCTCAATACCGTTCTGTTCCAATGCTTCGCGCAACTGTGGCAATGCGGATGTGAGCGTTGCCAGGGGTGGATTCAACTCGCGCAATTGCGCCAGCACTGCCGCAGGCGCATCCACTGCGTGCGCTTGGAAAAACTTCGCGATCCCCGTCTTCACCCAGGCCGCATACAACGCTTCGTTGGTCGCTGAATTCGGCCCGATGCGCAAATCTTCAAGGGCTCGATTCAAGTCGCCGCGTCGAAAAACCAGTTTGGTCAGCAGGCGTTGTACCCAGCCTCGGGTCATCGCAAACAGCACGAACACGAGCGCGCCACTTAAGACATAGAACCACTCGGCGATACCGGTTTGAGGGGCGCGCAATGGCCCGAGTGCGCGCACAACCAGCGCGGCAAAAACGCCTGCCAGCAGGATGTTTGCAAAGAAACGGATCATCGCGTCTAAAAACACCGAACGGTAATCCTGCAACAACACGAACAGCGCAAAAGGGATGCCAGCATGGTGGATCACTAATTCCACAGGCCAGGCCGCATGCGCCGCACCGCGACCGAAATGGACGAACGACATTGCAAACAAGAACAGCGACATGCTGCCAACAATCCGCGGCGTTGCACGGCGGCGCTGTTCTGGTCCCGATTGATATAGGGTCAATGCTGCTGCGCAAATAGTGAGTGCGCCAAAGCCCAGTGTGGTGAGGATCAAAGCAGGCCGGTGAAAGTCCGGGAATTGGCCAAATAGTTCAGTAGTGTGTGCCAGCACTGCGGCAGTGCTGAGAGCATAGCCGACGCGACGGATCGATTCATATGCGCCTGCCAGTGAAATATCGAGCAGCACAGCAGGCAGCATACTTACGGCTGAACTGGATAGCGCAATCAATACTTGCACTCCAAACAGTGCGGAATCGTTCCAGAATATTACAGCTAGTGAAGTAAGGCTCCAGGCCAGAGTCAAGGCAGATGCAGCAACGGCTTTGCTGCTGTCTTTTAAATGAGCACCTGCGCGATCACGCAGCAATTGAAACAGAAAAATTCCGAAGATCACTGCCCCGGCCGAATGGCCAAGCGCATTCACCAGCAGCGGTTCATGAACTTCAAGGGTTTCGCGCATCGGCACGGCTCAAGCGGTCACGAATTCCATCCCAATCATCGCCAGCAGGTACAGGCTCAACATAGATGACGGGTAACGCAAGCTCATCCAATTGATGCAAGGCATTATACAGCCCGGCCGCATAAACAGCAGGTTCAGGCGGCAGATGAATTTGTTGCTTTGCCGCCCGTTGCTCAGTATGCCAAAGATAGCCGCATTCAGCATTAGGCGGCATACCGATTCGCAGCGTGGTGCGCGGCGCATAGTGTGTGTGATGCATTCCAGGCGAGGGATGAGCAACTCCATCGTCCACTATTCCAGCCACATTGATCGGCCCCAGGACAGCTTCAAGCTGCGCACGCGAAACCATGCCTGGCCGTAGCAGTAGCGGCACATCGCCAACAACTGAGATGACTGTAGATTCAATGCCAACGTCGGTGGGGCCGCCATCAAGAATCAGATCCACACGATCGCCCAGGCTCTGACGCACGTGTTCCGCGCGCGAAGGCGACAGCTGTGTGAAGCGGTTTGCACTGGGCGCGGCTATCGGAATTGCTGCCGCCTTCAACAAGGCAAGAGCCACGGGATGAGCCGGCACGCGAAGCCCAACAGTATCCAGGCCCCCAGTTACTTCATCAGGGATTGCAGCAACCTTCGGCACAACAATGGTCAACGGCCCAGGCCAAAATGCTTGAGCCAATTTCTGGGCAGCAGGTGGCCAATGGCGCGCCAATGTCCGGGCCATTGCAACATCGGTTACATGTACAATCAGCGGACTGCTGGAGGGGCGCCCCTTGGCTTCATAGATGCGCCGCACTGCTTTCGGGTCGAGAGCATTTGCACCAAGCCCGTAAACGGTTTCAGTAGGAAATGCTACCAGCCTTCCGGCGCGCAACAGCTCAGCCGCGCGCTTGATTTCGTCGTTAAACGTCGAGATCATCCTTGCCATCACCAGCAGTTTTACCTGTGCGTTTAAACACAAGGAATGAATGCTGCAACTCTGCCATATCGCCGTCAAGCACGCGGTCCACATCACCGATAGCAAGCTTGGTGCGGTGATCTTTGATCAAACGATACGGTGCCAGCACATAGCTGCGGATTTGACTGCCGAAGTTGATTTCCATCTTCGAGTCTTCCACTTTCTTATCTGCCACCCGCTTCTTTTCCAGCTCATATTCATAGAGCCGTGCACGCAACTGCTTCATTGCACTTGCGCGATTTTTATGTTGCGACCGTTCGTTCTGGCACTGCACCACAAGGCCTGTTGGAATGTGCGTCATGCGCACTGCCGATTCAGTGCGGTTCACGTGTTGGCCGCCTGCACCAGATGCGCGAAACACATCCACGCGAACATCATCGGGCTTGATGTCGATTTTCACATCGTCATCAATCAGCGGAATTACATAGACGGAGGCAAACGAAGTGTGGCGTCGCGCGTTGGCATCGAAGGGTGAAATGCGAACCAACCGGTGCACTCCGATTTCGGAAAACAACAAGCCATAAACATTCTCGCCTTCAAACTCCATGGTGGCCGATTTGATGCCAGCGCCTTCCCCGGCAAGCACGTCGGTAACGTTGCAGGAGACGTTATTTCGCTCAGCCCAACGCATGTACATGCGCATCAACATTTCCGCCCAATCCTGGCTTTCTGTACCGCCTGCGCCCGGATGGATGTTCATGATGGCCGATAGATGATCGTTCGGCCCATTGAGCAGCATGCCTGTTTCCAGTTGCTCCAAATAGGCGGTAAACGGTTTCAAATCGCGTTCAATATCGGCTGCTACAGGTTCGCCTTCTTTGCCTAATTCGAACAGTGTGTCCAAATCTTCGGTCATTGCAGCGACTTGTTTGTCTTCTGCAATTGACTTCTCCAAGCGTTTGCGTTCCTGCATCACCTTTTGGCTTCCTTCAGGATTGTTCCAAAAAGCGGGGTCCGAAATGGCTGCTTCAGATTTTGCCAGTTCTTTTAATTTGCCTGAGGCGTCAAAGATAGCTCCGCACAGCAATTGCCTGCTGCCGAAGCGTCCCGTAGGCCCTTTCCAATTCTTCAAATGTCATTACGATTTCATTTTACCGTGCTAAACGGGAGTAAAGGCAGCTATATCTTTTGCGTCTTCCATCGGCCACGGTTGAAGAGAAAAATCGACAGGACGGCAATGGCGCATTGTGCAACAAATATGGCTACAAATAATCCACGTTCCTGCAGCGCTGTATGTTGGCTGAGCACCCACGCCAGAGGAATTTGAAAAATCCAAAACGCTACAAAATTCACTAGCGTCGGCGTGCGCGTATCGCCAGCACCATTGAAAGCCTGCATCATGGCCATGCCGAAACCAACCATCGGGTAGGAGAATGATATGAACCGAAGCAGGTCAGACCCGATCGAAATCACACGCGGGTCTGTGCTGAATATACCCAAAATACGTTCTGCAAAGACGATATAGATGATTGCCAGAGAAGACAAAAATACGGAATTGAACTTGCCTGCGGTCCAGACGGCTTGGGCTGCGCGGTCTGGCTTTTTCGCGCCCAGGCATTGGCCAACCAGCGTGGCAGCCGCATTGCAAAGGCCCCAGGAAGGAAGAATGGAGAAGATGATTACGCGAATTGCCAGCGTGTACCCAGCCAGTGCAGAGCTGCCAAAAGTGGCAGCAATGCGAGCCATAGCGGTCCAACTGGCCGTGGCAATAAAAATCTGCAACATGCCATTGAGGGATATGCGAAACAACCGGCCCATCAGCGGAATGTCGAGCTTAAACTGTTGCAGCGTGATGTGCAGGCGGCTGGATCCGCGCGTCAAACACCAGAACTGATAACCCACACCAACGCCGCGCCCAATGGTTGTACCTACAGCTGAACCAAGCACTCCCATTTCAGGAAACGGACCGATTCCAAAAATCAGGAAAGGATTAAGGACAATGTTGATGATGTTGGCCAGCCACAACACGCGCATGGAAATTGCCGCATCGCCCGCACCACGAAACACAGCGTTTAGCAGGAACAGGTACATCACAACAATGGAGCCACCAAGAATGATTTGCGTGTAGGCAGAATTGGCCAGAACAGCAGGTTCTGCACCCATCAGTTTCAATAAATCGCGGCCGTAGATGATGCCGCACGCACCGATAATCACAGAAACGGCAAAGCCGATGAAGATCGCTTGAACAGCCGCTTTTACGGCCCCTTCCGTATCTTTTTCGCCAATGCGGCGGGCTACAAATGCAGTAGTGGAAAAGGCCAGCCCCATGGCGATAGCAAACACCGTTGTGAGCAGGCCTTCCGTTAATCCAACAGTTGCCACGGCATCAGAACCGAGCCGCGACACCCAAAAAACATCAACAACTGCGAACAAAGACTCCATGACCATTTCAAGGACCATCGGTATTGCAAGCAGCGTCACTGCTTTCGACAGACTGCCCTCGGTATAGTCATGGTGGCCCCCATGAAGTGCTTCCTTCAAGGAGGCCCAGAAATTATTCATCTTTCTGTGCGTTCTTCTTTGGCCGTTTATTGAACTGCAGAACTTTCTTACGCAAGCGGATGGACTTCGGCGTGACTTCCACAACCTCATCATCATTGATGAATTCGATAGCTTGTTCAAGCGTCATCAATCTTGGTGGAACAAGGCGGATGGCCATATCGGAGGATGAGGCGCGCATGTTGGTGAGCTTCTTTTCCTTGACAATATTCACATCCAAATCATTATCGCGGGAGTGTTCGCCAACGATCATGCCTTCGTAAACTTCACTTGCCGGGTCGATAAAAATCTCACCGCGTTCCTGCAGATTGTAGATTGCATAGCCAGTGGTTATGCCGGCGCGATCGGAAATCAGAGAGCCGGTTGGGCGCGATCCAATGTCGCCCTGCCATTCGGTGTGACC
Source organism: Bryobacterales bacterium (assembly GCA_038220135.1). Taxonomy (GTDB): domain Bacteria; phylum Acidobacteriota; class Terriglobia; order Bryobacterales; family Bryobacteraceae; genus JANXSF01. The sequence goes on from JBBRJC010000061.1 coordinate 9,982, forward strand.
GAGGAACAAGGAATTCAAAATCGCGGTACCGCGCGTGTCGGTCATCATTTCGCCACGCAAGCCGATCAAGCCACGCGAAGGAATTTCGAATTCCATACGCACGCGGCCAGAGCCGTTATTGATCATCTTGGTCATCTTGCCTTTGCGGCGGCCAAGCTTGTCCATAACCGTGCCAACGAACGTTTCCGGCAGATCGATGACCAACAATTCTGTCGGTTCTTCCAGCTTGCCATTAACGCGGCGAGTGATAATTTCGGGTTTGCCAACCATCAGCTCAAACCCTTCGCGACGCATCATTTCAATCAAAATTGCCAACTGCAATTCACCGCGGCCTGCAACCTTAAATGCATCAGGTCCGCCTGCTTCTTCCACTTTGATGGAAACGTTGGTGAGCAGTTCTTTGTCCAGACGATCGCGCAGGTGGCGCGAGGTAACAAACGTGCCTTCGCGGCCAACAAATGGCGAAGTGTTGATCGTCATTGTGATGGAAATCGTCGGCTCATCAATCTGAATTACAGGAAGAGGCATTGGCGTTTCGGCACTGGTAACAGTTTCACCAATGGTGATGCCCTCAACGCCGGCGATAGCAACAATGTCACCCGGTTCAGCAATGGTTTCATCGATGCGCTTCAAACCTTCAAACGAGAACAGCTTGGTAATGCGGGTCTTGTGGAAGGAACCATCCAGCTTGGCAATCGCTACTTCATCGCCAATGCGCAAGGTGCCTTGGAATACGCGGCCAATCGCCAAACGGCCAAGGTAGTCACTGTAATCCAGATTCGCAACCAGCAACTGCAGAACTGCTGCGGGGTCGCCAACAGGAGGCGGGATGGACTTGATGATCGTCTCAAACAAAGGCTCAAGACTTGTCATCTCGTCGTCCATGTTCAGTTTGGCTAGGCCAGACTTGGCAACGGTGTAAATGATTGGAAAATCGAGCTGGTCTTCCTTGGCATCAAGGTCGATAAACAGATCGTAAACTTCGTTGATTACTTCCTGAACACGGGCATCAGGACGGTCAATTTTGTTGATAACGACGATTGGGGTCAAGCCGGCTTCGAGCGCCTTGCTCAACACGTAGCG
>JBBRJC010000062.1:0-11023 GCA_038220135.1 Bryobacterales bacterium
ATTGGGTAAAGGCAAGTCCAAGTCATCTCACTAAGTTATGGATGACACCAATACCATTTTCGATACAGTTGACCTCGCTTCTGAGGACTCGTTTCCGGCATCGGACGCTCCGCCATGGACGCTGGGGGTTGGAGAGCTTCAGGCAAGGATAGAGCGGGATTCCATGGGCGAAGTGTCTGTGCCCTTACATGCTTTGTATGGTGCGCAGACCCAAAGAGCTGTCGAGAATTTCCGCATCGGAAGCTATCGCTTCCAGCGCAGCTTCATTCATGCCCTTGGGCTAATCAAGGCGTGCGCGGCGAGAGCGAATGGCGAAATTGGAGTGCTTCCAACAGATTTAGCGGCACGCATCGCGGAAGCATCAGACCAGATTGCGAATGGCCTGTACTTCGATCAGTTTGTAGTCGATGTTTTTCAAACCGGCAGTGGTACCTCCACCAATATGAACGCCAACGAGGTGATTGCAAGGCTTGCCGGCGCGCATCCGAACGACCATGTCAATTGCAGCCAATCCAGTAATGATGTTATTCCTGCTGCGATTCATATTGCCGCTGCCCAACAGATTCACGATGAGTTACTTCCGGCCATGGAGTTACTTCGCTCCATTTTGAATGCCAAGTCCCTGGAATTTTGGGATGTCTTCAAAATCGGACGAACGCACTTGCAGGATGCGACCCCAATGAGGTTAGGCGAGGAGATAAGTGGTTACACGCACCAGGTTAAAGCAAGTGCGGAGCGTGTGATTTTGGCGATGTCGGGGATGTACGAACTACCGATCGGGGGAACTGCGGTTGGAACCGGCGTTAATGCCCCCGAGGGTTTTGCGGTTCGAACTATTGCGTTGATCGCGCAACGAACAGGCTTACCATTCCGGGAGGCACGCAATCATTTCGAGGCCCAGGCCGCCAAAGACGCAGTACTGTTTCTGAGTGGGGCTCTGAAGACTTATGCGGTTGCGCTTACCAAAATTGCGAATGATATCCGGTGGCTTGGATCCGGGCCGCGGGGTGGGCTTGGCGAACTCAAGTTGCAACCATTGCAGCCCGGATCAAGCATTATGCCGGGAAAAGTAAACCCCGTGATTCCAGAGAGTGTCTTGATGGTTTGCGCACAAATTATTGGCCATGACGCAGCAATAACCTGGGCGTGCGCTGCTGGCAATTTCGAACTCAATACGATGATGCCGTTGATCGCATTCAATTTGTTGGATTCGATTACGTTGTTGGGTGCAGCCTCCCGTACCTTCGCAACTCTCTGTATTCAGAACTTGACGGCAAATCGGGAAAGGGCTGTTGCGTTGATCGAGCAATCTTTGGCCATGGCTACTTTTCTGGCGCCTGAGATCGGCTACGATAAGGCGGCAGCGATTGCAAAGGAAGCATATGATTCAGGTAGGAACGTTCGCGAGGTCGCCATTGAAAAAAGCGGAATTTCGGCGGCGAAAATTGCTGAACTATTCAAGACAATCTAGTATATTGTTCAGTAATTCGCTGGTAAAGTATTCCGCTCCCTGGCGGCTACGGCTCGGTTATTAAGATACGTGTTGGCAGTGAGTTACCGCGCCGCACGCGTCAGAAGGCGGTGTGCTAATACGATAATGTTGTCTTACTGAAACGATGTACTAGTCCCGCTGGACAGCGGTCGGTTGAGGAACTACTGAAACCACCACCCGTTCCTCATCGCCCGATCCAATCACGGTCCAGGATTTCTCATCCATGGATTCACTCATTTCATAATGAATCTTGTTCTTCCCAGAAAACTGATTGGTAGTTCTGTAGTATTTGGTCTTGCCATCCACAGTATCTTTGCTTGAAAATGTCCACAGGTTACCGGCAATGGTCAAATCACCACGCCCCATCGCGGCACCATTGGTGCGTATGGTCTGCGTGAAGTATTTGCCCGCATATTCGCGCGGCAGGAAAATCAACAAACTTCCCGGCGTGCCATCAGCAGTCTGGTGACAAGCAAAAAATTGCCCCAGTTGCTTGCAATCATTCAACAATCTAACCGGCGTTGCCCCAACAGCAGCAGGCTTCGCAGTCACCAGCCACTCTCCGTTATAGAGCATCAGCGGATCATATACAGCATCAGCCGCAATCAACGGCAACGACAAAACCAACGCTTGAAAAAACGAACGAGAAATCAAAGGAATCTCCACAAATTGTTAGCGGTAAAACGGAGCCCAGGTTAACCACCGTGCCCCATACTTCTGCTCCGGCTTGCCCACTTCTATTGCACCCAAATCAGGCGCCAGCCCGGCAAATCCATCGTTCACTGTCGGAATCACTACGCCCGCATCAACAGCTTTGCTTCCAGGCTTCAACCGGAAGTTCAAATCCATCGCATGGTACACACCGTGCCGGTCAGCGGGATTAGACGGAACCATTTTCTCGAAAATATCGAAGTCCACTTCTATCCCATGCGCTTCCTGCCCGGTTGCCGCTTTGAAATCGGCCAGCGTCCGAAAGCTCTTCCAGTCCTCCGGCTTTGGCTCATAAATTCGTTGCCCTTGTTTCGGCCCCAACCATAAGTATTGCGCGGCAACACCTTTATTAGGCCGGAAGCCGTTATAGTCTGAACTGTAAGCATCCGTCGCATTCGCCCACGCCATAATTCCACGGTCCACCGTATCGCGGCCCAAAAACAGATTATTCCGGTAGTGCATATTCGACGACGGATCGCGAATCACATGCTCTCCAATAATCGTATTGTGATATACATACAGCCCGGCAGGTTTAGCGGAAAACTTGAATGCCACTCCACTGGGGACGTTATAAAGCAGGTTACGGTAGAAGTAGATCGGCCCACCAAAAACAGGCTGCGAACTATACCCACCCTGCGCCGCATTCACCCCCCGGTTCTGAAATACCCGCACGTTATGCACCCCACCATCGGTCTCAATAAAATCATCGTTCGACATGTGCATATCGTTGTTATAAATGTCGATGGATGAGGCCTGCAGTTCCGGATCTTTCTCCGGCGTTCCATAAGTCGAAATCCCAATCGCATCGTGAAAATAGGCAATCGAATTGTGAGCAATCACATGCCCCGGCCCATACACCTTGATCGCGTAGTAACTCTTCAATCCGTGCGATCCATAATTGCCGGCACTTGCCCACATCGGCCCGGTCCAACCAATAAGGCGGAAGCGGTCTTCCCTGCCCAGAATCAAATTATCGGCGATATAAAAATCGCTCGAGCCTGCAAACTCTGTCCACACCGCAAACCCAACACCTTCGAACCGGCAATTCTTAACAGCCAGGCCAACGGCACCCAACACTTCTTTCTGACCAGCAAAAATTGCCACATCAGTATTGCGAAAAGTCAGCCCCTCAAAGATGTGGTAGCGCGATGCCATCACATCAAACAACCGGTGATTCCCGTCACCGTCAAAAATCACCTCGCCATCACCAGCCGCTTTTATCGTAATCGGCTTCTGGGCCGTTCCTTTCAGAGTCAGCGACATCGATCCATCGAACGGCGCCATCATCGGATCCACATAGTTATTCCGCTCCGGTTTGTATAAGCCGGCATGCACCAGAATCGTGTCACCAGCTTGCGCCCTGCGTTCCCACACAACACTCCAATCACCTAGACCCGAACCATAATAGGCTTGCAGGATGCTTGTAAAACTAGGTTCGATCCGCTCACCTTTGTAATCCGGCATGTAGACATGCAGCGTGCGGCCACCGCTGTAGGCTTGCGGCTCAGTCCGCGTTTTCACCTTCACTATTTGTGTGGTTTGGCCGCTCGTACCGTCGGGATCTTTCATCTCAAACCGGCACTCATACTCAGTCCCCGGCTGCAGATTAAGAATGCTGCCGGCAAAGCCGTCGGGCACTATATAATCCAGATTTTCACGTCGACGGTAAATGTTCTCTCCACCAATCCGCACCAGGGGAAGCGCCTCCCTCCAGGCTGATTCGCCTACCACTCGAAAGCTCACGCCTACCGTGGCATTTCGATTCGCATCGCCACTAATCGACCATTCAAAACCCAAGTTCAACAGCGTCGGATGTTCCACCGTGAACTTTCCAGCCTGTGTCGCATTTTGTGCAAAGATGGAAGCCACACTGGCAAGGGCGAGCGAAAAGAATCTCAGATGCATAGATGGGCATTATATCCACTTGCATGCGCCCTATGGGATGCACCCGCTAAAAATGTCGCGACGATTTGCGCATGCCCCCTTTCCCTTATCTCAATCACAGGTTTTCCTTCAGAACAGGCGCGGAGAAGTCAAAGGCCCGCATCTATTGCGCGGCGAATGTGAACCCTTGACTGCGAGGACCGTTCTGTACAATCGACTCATTGGGAAAAGGGGGATGCCTCCCAAGTGTCACTATTAGTCAAAAATAGGACATTTCTACTTTGCTGCGACAATGCACCCGAGAAAAAGTAATAATCAGCCCCGTCAATCCCATCCTGATTTCTGTAATGATATGTGCAATCGAGATCACCACGTCGCTGCAATATGAACCTTATAACTCGCGTCCTCATGACCCTATTCGTACTTGCCCAATGCTTACCGCGCAGGACAGCGATGCCGAACAAGTTTTTGAATCAAAGATACGGCCAATTCTCGACAACAGTTGCTACCAGTGCCACACCGGTGCAAGTAGCGGCGGTCTAGCGTGTTGACTCGCGCGAAGGGCTTATCAAAGGCGGCAAATCCGGGCCATCCGTGGTGCCTGGCAAACCACAGGATAGTCTGCTCATCCAATTCATCAATCACACTCACGCTCGCATCAAAATGCCACCCGCTGATAAGTTGGACGCAGCTGAAATTTCCGATCTCACAAAATGGGTAACCGCGGTGCGGTTTGGCCTAAAACAGATCCAGCAGTTCCAACGGCATCGACTGCCAACAAATACCAATTCACAACGCTATAGCGCGCCTTCTGTTGCCTTTTTGATGTCGGATCTGGGGGTTACAAAGACCCACAAGCCAGTTCCGGACGCTGAAGTATCGTCCGGATTTCCCGGAGCGCTTCAGGTCGATCCAGGATAGCCTGGCTTTCTGCCAACGATTCTTTGCGTGGTATAACAATGAGCATCGTCATTCCGGTATCTTGCTGCTGACGCCGGCAATTATGCATTCAATGAAGTGCTGGCCGTAATAGCTCAGCAGAAAACTATGCTCGATGCTGCTTACTCAAAGCATCCCGACCGTTTTGTCCAGCGACCGCCAAAGCTATTGCAGTCGCCAGCTGCAGCTTGGATCAATAGGCCGATTTCACCGGCTGTAGACAATGAAACATAGTCACTAAACTTCCATACCGGGTGTCTCAAAATACTTCACACGTACCGCTCGAACCACTGAAGCTGCAATTTCCAGTAAGGTCTTCTCCCTAAAGCTCACCGTAAATGACCCCATCCTGAGTTCTTCTGCGCACTACTAATCAAATGGCCGTTATAAAAGCCATTCCAGATTAAGGAGAAAGAAAAATATGTTATCACAACGCGACCAAAACAACTGCGTTAAACTGCTGGTTATCGGACTCGTTATGGCAAGTATCGGCACCCAAGCCCATGCCAATACGATTAAGGCTTGCAACACCACCAATCCAACAGCAGGGACTGCCTCCAGCTGCACATTCAATCACAATACAAGCAACTTCACAGGGAATCTCAATATTTCCGAGACCTTCACATCCAATACAGGAGGCGTTGGCGTGGGACTCTATCTCACAAACCTCATCGCTGGCGATCTCGTCCCCGGAATCTACGATTATACGGTGACAAAAACGATCCTCAACAACACGGGGTCCGACTGGTCGAGCTTTTCCGTCAGCTTTCCCGACGCTTCGGCACAAAGCTTGATCGCGAATGTCATTGGCTTCAGTAGTTGCTCGGCGGTGATTAAGGGCTATTTTTGCAGTGGGGGTACCGTAGCCAACCTCGGCACATTATCGCTGCAATTCCACATCAGCACGCCCGTCGACCAACAGTCCGGAGCCTTCGGAATAACCCAGGTAGCCGGAGTACCGGAACCAGCTACTTTCGGACTGATCGGCGCTTCGATGATTGCACTCGGTATCGGGCGGGCGCGCCGCAAACGTATTGCTTAGTCCTGTTGTACAAAAACGCGTTAGGGCTAATCAAGACCCATATCTCTGACGCGTTTTGCTTCTCCACCGCGTTGATTGCCCTCGGTATCGGGCCGGCGGCCCGCACCGGCTGCATGCCAATAGGCTTCATTTACTTTTGCCGCAGCTTCAAACTCGGGTCTTGGACGCAGCTTCAAGATTTGACTGAAAATACTGCAAGCTCGTTTCATGATGGAAACTCCGTTCGTTGGTTTTGGTTCTTACGCGAACCCCAACTCCAACGTTATGCGGTTTCCACCTTCTAAACAAAGTTCACCCGCTCAAGGTGTTGGACAGTAGGGACTATACCAAGCTGACCTATCGTTTTGCAGGCCACGACTTCCGTCTGACCGATGTTGCGGGCAACGCAGTAAAAGGGACTCTCGCTAGGCTAGTTAGGACCGTCTTACATTACCGTAGTAGCACACCGCTTGCTGACGCGCGCGGCTCGGTAACATACCGTTAAGACCGCCAGCGATGAGGAATGGGTGGTGGTTTCAGTACTTCCTCAATCTACCGCTGTCCAGCAGGACTAGTATTTCGTTTCAGTAAAACAACAATACCGTAGTAGCACATCGCTTGCTGACGCGCGAGGCTCGGTATGTTGTGCTAACAATTTTACTGAAACGATGCTAGAGTTTTTTTAATTCTGCGATGCGCTCTCGCACAACTGCGGTAAATCCGTCGACTTCGTTAGGCGAATATCCAGCGGCGCGAAAGCAATCGCGAATTTGTTCCGCCGATAGCTGCCCAAGTAGCTCCCCCATCCACTTTGCGTGTGTCAAAGGTATGTGCTTCACGATCCCTTGCATTTTCGTGCGCTTGACATAATTGGGAAGATGAAAGACGGTAAGGAAAAATGGCCGGCTGTTGAAATGGAAATCAACATGTTCAGAATGCACTTTTTGGATGAATTTTGAGTAACGGTATTCTAGTAGATTGCTCTTTGAACGCACAATCGTGTTGCCTGTTTTTCCAAACGTTGCGCCCAGATCGGTTACCAGATATTGCGGCTGTTCGCCTTTTTCTTCGTAAATCGCATTGTTCTCTTCTTTCAGATCCCAATTGTTGAGCAGTGCCATCACCACTTTTAAACCATTTAATTCCCGTGTGCCAACGAATGGATTTTTATACCAGCTCCAGGTTCCCGCCTTTTTCTGATCTTTTTCTTTCCGTTCCAATCTTGCACCTTGAATTACGCCACTTGCGGACACAAGTTTATGGCCTCGTCGAAGCCTTGGCATCTTGTCCACCTGAAGTTCGGGCAAGTAATAATCTTCGTCCACCGCATACCCGGCGGCCCAAACAAGGCGAGTGGCTGCGGTTTCCGGTTTCGCTTCTTCGCCTAGCTTTACTTTCCAATGGACGCCTTTTCCATCTACGATGTCGAACTTTGGCGATGTACCTTCCTTCGCCTCTTTGACGAAGGTGAACTTGCCTGACGGCTGGTGTTGTTTCCCTCCGGAACCATAAAGGAGGTTGAGCGATTTCATGTCTCCGCGGTCGTGCCACAAAGAGCCTGCATGAGAGGTGCCAACAGTTGCGGTCAGTGCCTTCGCTTTTGGAGCCTCGTACGCAATAGCCGACGTGGACAGTGCCAGCAGGTTGACTATAAAAACTGCATTCCAGAATTTCTGAGTTCGATTCATTGGTTCTCCTAGCAGGAAGTTCAGTTCTTCCCATAAGTTAGGTAGGCACGTGCATCACCGTTTGAATAGACGGCACTTCGCAAGGAGTTTTAGATCTTCGCGCAATTTCGCATGACCAAATACGGTCGTTTGACCAATCCTGCTGTGTGATTTTGAATTGCAACCCGGAAAAATATACAGAAGGGATCGGGCAACGTGCGTCTTGTAGCCCATGGGAGCAGTGGTTACTTAAATGCTCTATCAAGAAGAAGGGAACTATTTCTGCAGCTACTAATTCAACCTAACGATGGGATCGCTCCATTACTTGCCGGCATCAAGCGCGCGAAGAAGACCATCGACATTCTGATATTTCGATTGGACTGGCATGAACTGGAGACAGCCTTAAAAGCGGCCTCTGCCAAGGGGCTCTCTGTGCGCGCATTGATCGCCCATACCAATCGCGGTGGAGAGCCGAAGCTTCGAAATCTGGAGATGCGTTTTCTTGAGGCCGGAATCATTGTGGGCCGGACGGCAGACGACTTGATTCGCTATCACGGCAAGATCATGATCGTCGACAGCAGCGAGTTGTTTCTGCTGTCGTTCAACTTCGTGCACTTGGATATTGATCACAGCCGCGGGTTCGGTATCGTTACGAAGAATGCCAAAGTGGTGCAGCAGGCCGTGAAGCTATTTGAGGCCGACCTGAACAGGCAAACGTACACAGCAGGTCTGCCTACGTTCGTTGTAAGCCCCATCAATGCGCGCAAGGAATTGACGGCGTTTATTAAGCAAGCTAAGAAGCAATTGTTGATTTACGATCCAAGTGTGGCGGACAAGCCGATGATTCGTTTGTTGGAAGCACGGGCGAAAGCAGGGCTCGACATTCGGGTTATTGGCAGCATGTCAACTCGCGATCCCAATATAAGAATCACACCGCTCACCAGCATGCGCTTGCACACACGGACGATCATTAGAGATGGTCGTCAGGCATTTGTGGGAAGTCAGAGCCTGCGGCAACCGGAATTGGATTTACGGCGCGAAATTGGAATCATCGTTAAGGATCCAATAATTGTGGGTAAATTGCTTGCCACGTTTGAAGGCGATTGGCAGTCCACCGGCATTGACGATGCGAAGGAATCGGCGAAAATTGCCGAACCGCAAGTGGCGCCGGAAGTGACTGCGAAGGCTACGCGAGCACTGGCGAAGGAAATGCCACCCTTGAAGATGACGTTGAAGAAAGCGATCAAACAGGCGGTTCAACGGGCTGGCAAAGAAGCGCTGGCCCATGGCGAATTGAAGGCAACGGTCAAGGATGCGGTCAAGAAAGCGGTTAAAGAAGCAGTCAAGGAAATGGTGAGTGAGTAATATGAAACTTCTAGGCCCGGCATTGCTGTTCTGGTTGTTAGGAGCCGTTTATGCACAGCCGGTGCAACCAAAAAGTGTGGATTCTCCCGCTTTCAGGGAGTTTTCTCAGCGGGTGAAGGAGTACGTTCAATTGCAAAAGGCCGTGCCGCGCATAAAGACGACCAAGAACCGTAAAGAAATCATAGCCGGACGAAATGCACTTGCCGCAAAAATCCGGGAGACGCGCGCCACTGCCAAGCAGGGCGACATCTTTTCGCCCGCAGGGACCGAAGAATTTACCAAAGTGATTCGCAGTACTTTGCAAGGTGTTAAGGCTCCCAACGTCCGTAAAACAATACGTCAGGGAGAGCCCCAAACAGGCTGGAAATTGACAGTAAATGGCGAATATCCGGAGGATTTGCCATTCACCACAATTCCACCCACGCTGTTGATGCGTCTTCCGCAACTGCCGCCTGAAGTCGCCTATAGAATCATTGGACATGATTTTGTTTTGCAGGATTTAGAGGCGCGAGTGGTTGTTGACTTTATTGCCGGAGCCCTTCCATAAACATGCGACTCCTAACGACTGCATTTACTTTGATCCTTGGCGGGCAATATTCGTTTTTACTGGCACAAGACATCACGCTGCCAGTCAAATCAGGATCGGTTCGATTCGCAGCTATTGGCGACAACGGCACAGGTGATCCTCCACAATATCAGGTGGCGCAGACAATGCTGCGCTTTCACGAAAAATTCCCGTTTAATTTTGTGATTATGCTGGGTGACAACATTTATGGCGGTAAGAGCCCAAAGGATATGTTGAAAAAATTTGAGACTCCGTATAAGCCCCTGATGGATACCGGAGTGCAATTCTATGCGGCCCTGGGCAATCACGACGATACCAACCAGCGCTTCTACAAATTCTTCAACATGAACGGTGAACGCTATTATTCCTACAAGAAAGGGAACGTACAATTCTTCGTCATCGACACCACATATCTGGATCCCAAGCAAATGGCTTGGCTTGAAAAGGGATTGGCGGGTGCAGGGACGGATTGGAAAATATGCTACTTTCATCACCCCTTGTACTCGTCCGGTAAATTTCATGGTTCTTCCACAGAGTTTCGAGGACTTTTGGAACCAATCTTCCTGAAGTACGGGGTGCAAGTTGTATTTGCAGGGCACGAGCACGTTTATGAACGCACAAAGCCCCAAAAAGGGATCTACTACTTCACCGAAGGTGCTTCTGGGGAATTGCGTCCGGGAAATCTGAAAAAGACCACATTGACTGAAGTTGGTTACGATAAAGACCAATCCTTCCTAATGGTTGAGGTAGCAGGTGACGATATGTACTTTATGGCAGTTTCACGCACTGGAGTGACCGTCGACTCTGGTACGATTCAACGGAAAAGTGAAGTTCCCGCCGCCACAACAGGTAAATAGGGTACCTGGTAGGACCCGACTCGGGCAAGAGCTAATCAAGAAACTGAAAATAGCCTCAGGTTTATTCCTGTATTTAATTGTGTCTCAAGGACTATAGGCCTTGTTCGGCGTTATGGATAAAGTGAATCTCACAGGCAACTTACACGGAATATTCCAATTCCTTACCGCCTGAATCTGAGAGGAACAATGTCCACAAAATCCAGCGTTACCCTTGCATTGCAGAAGTCGGCCGCATTCGGCGTTTTGGTCACCACGCTTGTAGCGTTTGCTGTGCCCGCCAATGCGACACTTTACCTGCAAAACGGTTCATTTGAAAATATCGGAACGGCAACAGCCAGTTTTTCCATCAATAATCCCACGGTGCTTCCAAGCTGGACGGTTATTCCAGTCAGCACCAATTCACTTGACTGTTTAGTCAAGGCAGGCGCAACGACCAATCTTTGCGGTACAGTTGCTTTCGGTGGTGGATTGACGTGGTGGTCGAACCCTGGCGCAAGCCCAGATGGTGGCAACTATATCGCC
>JBBRJC010000063.1:0-10965 GCA_038220135.1 Bryobacterales bacterium
GGACCGATGGGACGATGGTGCTTTCGCCGTTGAATGGGCCGGATTTGACATCGCCGTTGGGTGTGGAGCTGCTGCCGGCACCGGCAAACCTGCATTATCCGTGCGTGGAAAACTTTGTTTCCGCAGTGTTGGAAGGTGCACCGCTTGCGTCTTCGGGCGCATCTGCAATAGTGACCGACTGGGTTACCGAGCAGATTTCCGAGGCTAACCTGGCTGGCCAATTCAGGTATCATAGATAGCAGGTATCTGTGTGTCTACCGGCACGCAAATTATTGTAAACAAGGAAAAAACGTTCAAATGTCGGAAAGTAATATCGGCGTCAACAGTTGGCTTGAAGATGAGTTGTATCAGCAGTACCTTCACAACCAGGGGGCTGTGGATGAAAGCTGGAAAGACGTCTTCACCGCTGAGAGCGCCAGTGTTAATGTGGCAGCGCAACCGGTTGCTGCTGCGGTGCCTGCAACTCCACCTGTTGCACTACCACCTGAGGCTGTTGCCGCTACTGCGGTTGCTGAACCGCCGGTTGAAGTTGCTGCTGCTGCACCGGTAGCGGTGGTAGCGCCTGTGGCTGCTGCGCCTGCTGTAGCTAGTGGGGTTCCGGCAAAGGTTAATGGTCAGGGTGTGGCGACGACCCAAAAAGCGCTACAAGTTGGACCTGGGGAGCAGTTGGTTCCGTTGCGTGGCGCGGCGCTGAAAATCGCTGAAAATATGGTTTTGAGCCTGTCAATTCCAACCGCTACCAGCCAGCGCAGTATTCCAGTTAAGGTGATTGACGAAAACCGCCGCATCATTAATCAGCATCGGGCAGGCTTGGGTCAGTCGAAAGTTTCCTACACGCATTTGATTGCGTGGGCGATTGTGAAGGGTCTGGGTGCATTTCCGAATTTGAATAACGCGTATGCCGAAAATGGCGGCGAGGCGTTTCGTCTGGTGCGTAACCAGATCAATCTTGGTTTGGCGATCGACGTGGCTGGCCGCGATGGTGCGCGGTCGCTGGTTGTGCCGAACGTGAAGAATGCCGGCGAATTCAATTTTCGCGACTTTTTAGCTGCTTACGATGCACTGGTGGGCAAAGGCCGAACCGGGAAATTGCAGCTTGCCGATTTTCAGGGAACTACAATTTCGTTGACCAATCCGGGCACTGTGGGGACGCTTTCCAGTGTGCCGCGGTTGATGCCGGGCCAGGGCTGCATTATTGCAACTGGCGCGATCGACTATCCGGCTGAATATCAGGGCATGGCCGAAGAGCTGCGGTCGATGTTGGGTGTGGGCAAAGTGATGTTGATGAGTTGCACCTACGATCATCGCGTGGTGCAGGGTGCGGAATCGGGATCGTTCCTGGGCCGGATGCAGGCGTTGCTGCAGGGTGAGCACGGTTTTTACGAAGATATTTTCCGCGATTTGCGGCTGCCTCATGCGCCGGTGAAGTGGGAGGCTGACCGGCAGGTGATGCGCCAGCAGCAAGGGCTGCGCGCGGTGGATGTGCCCAAAGAAGCATCGATCCTGCAGTTGATCAACGCATTCCGGGTGCGGGGGCATTTGATTGCGGATTTGAACCCGTTGGGCACTGATGTGGCCTACCATCCGGAGCTTGATCCGGCGAAGTATGGGCTGACGATTTGGGATTTGGACCGGGAATTTATCAGCGGGAATCTGGGTTCCAATCTGGGCGAAGGTGCGTCGCACATAGTGGCTACGCTGCGCCAGATTTTGGAAACTTTACGGCAAACTTATTGCGCCAAAATCGGCGTTGAGTTTATGCACATTCAGCATCCGGAAGAGAAAACCTGGCTGCAACAGCGGATGGAACCGCACGGCAACAACTGGACGTTGTCGCGGGAAACCAAGTTGCGTATTTTTGAGCGGGTGATTGAGGCCGAGAGCTTCGAACATTTCCTGCATACGCGCTTTGTTGGTCATAAGCGTTTTTCGTTGGAAGGCGGCGAAGCGGTGATGGCAATTTTGGATGAAGTGATTGACCGGGCGGCGAATGGCGGGGTGCATGAAGTGGTGATCGGCATGGCGCATCGCGGCCGGTTGAATGTGCTGTGTAACACCATTGGCAAATCGTTTGCGCAGGTGTTTGGCGAGTTTGAAGGCAATATGGATCCCGATTCGACGCAAGGGTCTGGGGACGTGAAATATCACCTGGGTGCGAGTGGCGTGCGGCGGTCTACCGGGGGCAGGGAAGTTGTGGTTTCCGTGGCTCCAAACCCGAGCCATTTGGAAGCGGCTGATCCGGTGGTGGAAGGCATTGTGCGACCGAAGCAGGATAGGCTTGGGGACACGGAGCGGGCGCGGGTGATTCCGCTGCTGATCCACGGCGATGCGGCATTTATTGGCCAGGGAATTGTGGCTGAGACATTCAATCTTTCGCAACTGGAAGGCTATGCAACGGGTGGGACAATCCATTTGGTGATCAACAACCAGATTGGCTTCACGACCAATCCTACGGACAGCCGTTCGGGCACCTATTGCACAGACATTGCGCGGATGGTGCAGGCACCGATTTTCCACGTGAATGGGGACGATCCGGAAGCTTGTGTGCGTGTTTCGCAACTGGCTTTGGAGTACCGGCAGAAGTATAAGAAAGACGTTGTGATTGACATGCTTTGCTATCGCAAGTATGGGCACAACGAAGGCGACGATCCGTCGTACACGCAGCCATTGTTGTACGGCAAGATCAAGCTACAGCCGAGTGTCGGTACGATTTACGCCGAACGCCTGCAGCGGGAAAAGGCGCTTACTCCCGACGACGCGGAGCGAATTAAGAAGGCCTATTTACAGCGCCTTTCCGATTCCTTCGATCAGGGTAAAAAAGACGGGGCGCGCTATGAATTTCAAGAGCTGGCTACTGAGTTGCCATTCCGTAAGGAGACGATTCAGACGGCGGTTGAGCGCAGGCATTTAGAGCTTGTGGTGAATGGGATAACCTCGTTCCCTGAAGATTTTGCTGTGCATCCGAAGTTGCAAGGGTTCCTTGATAAGCGCAAGCAGGTGTTGGAAGGCGCTTCAATGGATTGGGCGACGGCAGAAACTTTGGCATTTGGATCACTGGTGCTGGAAGGTACGCCGGTGCGGTTGAGTGGGCAGGATTGCGGGCGCGGCACGTTCAGCCAGCGGCACCTTGCTTACTACGATCACACGACTGGAGAAAAATACATTCCGCTGCAGCATTTGACAACGAATCAGGCGAGGTTTGAGGTTTGGGATTCGTCGTTGTCGGAATATGCGGTGCTGGGTTTCGAATTTGGGTACAGCGTTGCGGATCCACTGACATTGACGATGTGGGAAGCGCAGTTCGGCGATTTCGCGAACGGCGCGCAGATCATGATTGATCAGTTTATCGCCACTTGCGAACAGAAGTGGGGGCAGCCGAGCGGTTTGGTGATGCTGCTACCGCACGGCCAGGAAGGGCAGGGGCCGGAACATTCGAGTGGCCGCATTGAGCGCTTTTTGACTTTGTGTGCGGAAAACAACATGCAGGTTACTAACCCAACCACACCGGCACAATACTTCCACCTGCTGCGCCGTCAGATGCATGGCGGGGCGGATCGTCGAGGGACACGGAAGCCGTTGATTGTGTTTACGCCGAAGAGTTTGTTGCGTCATCCGAAAGCTGTTTCGACAATGGATGATCTGACTTCGGGCGCTTTTCGTGAAGTGATTGGCGATCAGAGTCTGATGTCGGCGGACCGGATTACGCGGGTGATTTTGACTAGCGGGAAGATCTATTACGAATTGCTGGCGGCGCGGGAAGAAAAGGGTGCGCACAATGTGGCGATCATTCGTTTGGAGCAATATTATCCGTTCCCTAAGGCGGAACTGAAAGACGTGTTGCTACGGTATCCTTTGGCGGCGGAAGTGTTCTGGGTACAGGAAGAGCCACGCAATATGGGGGCTTGGTTCCTGGTTCGGGATCGCTTGGGTGCGACGCTTGAGGAAACGCGGCGGACGCTGCGGTATGTGGGCCGGACCAATTCGGCGAGCCCGGCACCGGGGTCGTTGAAGCTGCATCAGGATCAGCAGGCGCAAATTATTAATACGGCTTTTTCTACTGAACCGCGGGCAATTCGGAAGAAGATTTTGGCGCGGAAAAAGCTGTAGGTGGTGGCGTCGGCGGGTGGGCTTATGCGCTTTTACACCTAAGCTGCGGCGCGGAGCTTTAGGTAGTCTTGGGTGATGCAGATGTTCGGAAGAGGGTTGTGAAGTAGGCAATTTCAAAGCCTTCACGAAGATAATTGTGCAGTGAAATACTGGCGGGGGTAACGCTGGACATTGCCATGTTGCAGTTATTTTCCAACGCCATCGCGAGGCGAGTTTTGATCAAGGCCTTCTGAATGCCGCGTCCCCGAAATTCCGGAAGTGTGCAGGCTGCGTTCAGCGAGGCGAGCTGATTGTGGAAGCTGACAGTGGCACCTCCGGCTAGCTTTCCGTCAATCCAGGCACCAAGAATATGAGTGCGATGGGAGTGGAAAATTGTAAGGCCGAGTTCTTCAATGTCGGGATTGAAGCCTCCTCCATAAAAGGCTGCGGAAAAAAGCTTTAGCCATTCTTCCTGTTTTTCAATCGGGCGTGTTTCTATGCCGCTGGGTTCCGCTACGGGCGCATGTGTCAGTGGGAGAAACACTTGCACTCCTGTACCTTCAAATGTGAGTTGCAGGCTGGCAATTGAATCGAATAGCGTCGGATGGGTGAAGGGTGTGAGGCGAAAGCGAAATTCGGCACCGCGAGAAACGAAGAAGTCACGGGCGAATTCCAAGTCCTCGGCTGAGACCGGTTGGGAAACTCCGAACGATAAGGTTTGCGTTAGCGGGGAATTTGGCGAAACAAACATCAGGACGCCACCACAGCACAAGGAATACTCAGCTTTTGAGTTTGGGTATAGATTACGGTGTGCCTCAACCATGGATTTGGCGTACACTATGGAACCGTCGAGCATGCGCGGTACCACGGAGGCGTTCGGGCGGAATAGCGGCACCATCACCTTGCGGTTTGGGTGTGCGTCTTCGGTTCCTATTTCTTCCTGAACTGCTTCGCGAAATAACATGACTTCCGAATTATCGGCGGAAACCATGGAAAACGTTAGTGTTGTCAGCGTGGCCACATTGAACACACAGGCGAATAACATTAAAGCGCCGCGGATGGGGCTAGCTGAATTGCCAAGTTGGTTTGTGCGTTAGATTTCGGTGCCTCTTGATGGATTTCGTACCGAGGGTTACTCGTAAAGGCCTTGGCGAAGAGCATCGGCAAGAGTGCCGACGCGGCAGACACGAATGTCCGCGCCACAGTGGACTAACAGACTTGTTTAACTTCGGGATTCAGGATAAACCAATGTGCAAACGCCCATTGCCAGGCCCGGAGAATGGCTGGCGATTCGCCTTTGGATCAAGCAAAATCGATAGCGAACTGATGCCCATTCGCGTTGATTGTTTGGCCTACCTTCGCAGAAGGCCATTTGGTCGACCAAGTGCTCTAATATCCACATGTCTATCCAGATCGAGGCGAAATGAACGCCCAAATGCACGATAAGCCCAGCCCATCCACCGGATCTTCGCCAGGCACGGAGTACACGTGTCCCATGCATCCGGAGGTTCGACAGGACAAGCCAGGAAACTGCCCCAAGTGCGGCATGGCACTGGAGCCGGTAACTGCGCCGGCGGCAAGTCGAGTGGAATATACGTGCCCGATGCATCCGGAAATTGTGAGGAGCGAGCCGGGAAATTGTCCGATCTGCGGCATGGCCTTGGAGCTGCGCGCCAGCCAGGTGGGGGAAGAAGACAATGCCGAACTGCGCGATATGAGCCGCCGGTTTTGGGTTAGTCTTGCCCTTACGATTCCGATATTCATAGCCGCGATGGGCGAATTTATTCCGGGCCAGCCCTTGCAGCAACTCGCTTCACCTCGCACCTGGACCTGGGTCGAACTGTTTTTGGCGACACCCGTAATTCTGTGGGGCGGCTGGCCGTTTTTCGTGCGTGCGTGGCAATCCATATTGAATCGCAGCCTGAATATGTTCACGCTGATCGGCTTGGGCGTTTCTGTTGCGTATGGGTACAGTCTGGTGGCGTCACTGTTTCCGCAGATCTTTCCGGCGACCTTTCGCGATCATGCCGGCGAAGTGTCGATTTATTTCGAGGCCGCCGCTGTGATTGTGACCCTTGTGCTGTTGGGCCAAGTGCTGGAACTGAAGGCCCGCAGCCAGACAGGCGCGGCGATCAAGGCCCTGCTGGGTCTTGCGCCCAAAACCGCTCGCAGGCTTCAGGATGACGGCAGCGAGGTGGACATTGCGCTAGAACAGGTACAAGTTGGTTTTCGGCTTCGGGTTCGGCCAGGTGAGAAGGTTCCGGTTGACGGGGTCGTTCTAGAAGGCACAAGCAGCGTCGACGAATCGATGATCACCGGCGAGCCTATACCGGTGGAGAAGAAGAAGGATGATCGCGTGAGTGGCGCGACAGTGAATGGCACTGGTTCGCTGGTGATGCGGGCCGAGCGCGTAGGATCAGACACCCTGCTTGCTCAGATTGTGCGGATGGTTTCAGAAGCACAAAGAAGCCGCGCTCCGATTCAAAAGCTGGCGGATATGGTGGCGGGATACTTTGTGCCGGCCGTTCTGGCAGTGGCGGTGGTCACGTTTCTCGTCTGGGCGCTGGCCGGACCTTCGCCCCGCATGGCACACGCTCTAATCAATGCTGTCGCGGTCCTGATCATTGCCTGCCCTTGCGCACTGGGGCTGGCGACGCCTATGTCGATCATGGTGGCGACGGGAAAGGCGGCCACCGCCGGAGTACTCTTCAAGAATGCCGAAGCCATCGAATTCATGCGAAGAGTGGACACGCTGGTTGTAGATAAGACAGGCACCTTGACTGAAGGGAAGCCGCAACTGGTATCCGTTCAGCCGGCGCCCGGCTTCGAAGAGAAGAATCTGCTTCGGCTGGCCGCGAGCCTGGAGCGGGCCAGTGAACATCCTCTGGCCGCAGCCATCGTCGCCGGGACCGAAGCGCGTGGAATTACGCTATCGCCTGTGGAGGCTTTCGAGTCGGTCACCGGCAAAGGCGTTCAGGGGCGCGTCGAAGGTATTCAAGTTACCCTGGGCAATCAAAAGATGATGGAGGCTTCCGGTGTCGAATTGGGGGGTCTCGCCGAAACGGCGGAATCTTTGCGCGCTGATGGCCAAACGGTGATGTTCGTTGGGGCGAACGGAAAGGCGGCTGGGTTGATCGGCGTGGCCGACCCGATCAAGGCGACCTCCCAGGAAGCGGTTCGGCAACTACAAGCAGAGAAGATTCGCGTGGTGATGCTAACGGGTGACAGCCGCACGACGGCTGCGGCGGTGGCCCGCAAGCTGGGCATTGATGACGTGATTGCGGAAGTGCTGCCGGAGGACAAGATTCGCCAAGTTAAAAAGCTGCAAGATGAGGGACACTTTGTCGCGATGGCGGGCGACGGCATCAATGATGCGCCTGCATTGGCGCAGGCCCAAGTTGGTATTGCGATGGGAACCGGAACCGATGTGGCGATGCAGAGTGCTGGCGTGACCCTGGTAAAGGGCGATCTGAGGGGAATCCTCCGCGCGAGGCAGCTGAGTCAGGCAACGATGGCGAACATCAAACAGAATTTGTTTTTCGCTTTCATCTACAATGCGCTCGGAGTGCCGATCGCCGCAGGCGTGCTGTATCCATTTTTCGGACTGCTGTTGAGTCCGATGATAGCTGCTGCGGCGATGAGCGTCAGTTCAGTTTCGGTTGTAGGGAATGCATTGCGGCTCAGGCGATTGAAGCTGTAGGCTGCGTCCGCTACTTCGTCCGAGAGCTTGTGGAGCCACGGACGACCTCACTCGGTCAGGTGACCGGATGCGGTCGGTATCTTGGCCGGAAAAAGGGTTGAAAGAAAGAGCAGCAGCATCGCCTCGGTGAATGGTGTGGGCGGATGATCTGGAAAAGTGTCTCGTCCCTGAAACAAATTCCTTATCACTCGCCCACCCTGCCGACACTACTGCTTAGCTGGAAGGAAATTGTCGAGTGTCCAGACTTGGGAGTGGGAGTGATTTACAGAGATTGCAGCGTAGTTGCCGTCTGGACTTGTGGCAAAATCCCGGATTTTGCCGGCCTGAGTTTGTCGCTTTGGTTGGCCTCCTGAGACCGGGTAAGTCCAAATCTCGCAGTCTCCGCTTTCCGCGTCGGCCCGAACAATTGCGAACACGTGCTGGTTGTCAGAACTCCAATCGGCTCCCCAGCCAACGGTAACTGAGCCAACATTCAGGCTCTGCTCTATTGGGCTTTTGAACAGATCCTTAACCGATCCAGAAGCGATATCGTAGATGCCTATCCATGCGAATGTGGTCAAGACAAGTGATTTGCCATCTGGTGACCTTCGAATGCTCATGGGTCCCTGGGCGCTCAGGTCACGCTCGATCAGCGGGGTCACTTTTCCTGTCGCGAGCTCAACGTTCTTTAGACCCGAATTCATTAAATGGAAGACTGACTTTCCATCAGCGGCTGGTGTGAACACACGGCCAACCTGTATGTTGCAAAGGAAGGTGTTAACTCCTGTGCTGCCATCAATACGATAAAGGCTGTTTGTTGAGTCTTTTGTTGAGTCTTTGGCCAGAATCGTAGCTATTAGCGAGGAACCATCAGGCATCCATTCAAAACGCAGGATTTCGCCTTGAGTTACCAAAATACGTTCATTCGATGATTCGACGCTTCGAATCCGGATGGACTGGGTGGAATTCGCAGAAGCGAGCCATTTTCCATCTGGAGAAAATCTTGGATTTCCAATGTTGTTGGCGTAGCCTATCGGAACCACTGGCGTTGTCCAGACATCATCGGAGGAGAGCCCAGCCTTGAGGCTCAGCTTGCGCAGCGCGGCTTCATTGGTCTGATTTTTAGTGCCGTAAAGAAGCGATCCTGATGAGGTGATTCCCAGTGCAGTTGCACCCTCAGTTATGGGCAAATGCAACCTTCTGGGTGCGGTCGGAGCTAGCCCGCTCTTGATGTCGAGAGTGTATAAGTGGCTGACGCCAGGAGCTGAACGCATGAAAACGAGGGCGTCGCCAGAGGGTGCCCATCCCATAAGAATTGCGTCTTGTGCAACCAACGATTCCTTTTGAGCTGCCCCTGTTGTGGAAATGACGTAGATATTACTCTTTTTTCCGCCTCGCACAACAGGCTCGGAATAGGCAAGCCATTTGCGGTCCGGCGAAAAGGTAATTGCCTGTTTGACTAATACGCTCGATGTCGGTAACTCACGGCGCTCTCCAGAGTCGGGCGAAAGCAGCACGATTTTCGCTGATGAGTTATTTGGATCCAGCCGCGTTGATTCGCAAATCGCCACCCACTTGCTATCTGATGACCAGCCGTTAGCTTCGAAATATAAATCCTTTTGCTGCTTGCGCAAAATGCGTTCGCCAGTGCCATCTGCGTTGACGATGCGCAACTGATAAAAGCCATTCTCCTTGGCCCCTGGAGCCCAGCTATCCCAGTTGAAGACGATTCGCTTGCCATCGGGTGAAATGGAAGTGGACTCGACTTCGCCCAGTGCTTTTTCGTAGCCGCCATAGTTTGTGATCCGGCGTGACTCGCCATTTTTGAGATCCCGGATTGCCAGATCGCCGGTTGACCAATCCACATGAGAAAGATATCGGCCGTCGGCTGACACGATGCCCCAAAAATCGATAGCGTCATCCCAAACCAGCTTTGTGCGAGAGCCCACTGATGCGGAATCCGCACCGCCCATCGCCATCAGGCGAGCTTTGGCTTGAGATGCGTAGTTGCCAACGGCCGCATAGTCTTTGACGATGCGTTCATATGAGGTTCGAGCCTCCACCTGCCCAAGCTTTTCCTGGCACTCACCCATTTGGAGCAGCGCCTTGGCAGCTATGTCGGGCTGCCGTTTAAACTTGTCCGCAATCTGGCGATATTCCGCGATCGCTTTCTTTAGATCGCCGTTGATGACTGCCGTATGATGGGCAGACTCAAGGAGCTTCTCTGCCGGCTGACCGGCTGCATTCACAACACAAAGCAAGAACAATAGATATTTCATCTCAATCTCCTGTGTTGTAGTTTAAAGTGCGAGATTCCTGTTTCCTGCACAAGGGGTGTCAGATTTCAGTCAGGTTTTACGCATCGAAACGATATCCAAGACCCCTTATATTCAGCAGATATCGAGGAGCTTCGAGGTCCGGTTCAATCTTCTTTCGAAGGTTTCCAATGTGGTTATCCACGACTCTGTCCGAGACAAAGGCATTCATTCCCCATCCGCTCTCCACCAGTTGCTCCCGAGTCAAAACTCTACCGCGGTTGCGGGTGAAGAACTCAAGCAGTTTAAACTCGAGCGGCGTGAGTGCCGTGCATATGGATCCCCTGCGGACCTCGGCCCGATCAAAGTCAACCTCTACCTCGCCGATCCTGAGGAGCTTTCCAGTAGGGGGCGTCACAGGTTGAGAGCGCCTTAAGAGAGCCATCACCCTGGAACGCAGCTCCCTGACTCCAAACGGTTTGGTGACGTAATCGTCCGCGCCCAATTCAAAGGCCATCACCTTTTCCGATTCCTGTGTGCGGGCGGAAAGAATCAGAATTGGAGTTGTGATGCCAGCGCGTCTGACGTCGCGGCAAACTTCGAAACCATCTTTGCCGGGCAGCATGATATCGAGCACAATCAAATCGAAACTACCTTCTTTTGCCAGCCTTGATGCTTGAATCCCATCGCGCGTTGATTCAACCTGGTAGCCCTCCATCGTCAAGTCATCTTCGAGCGCCATTGCGATTCCAGGTTCGTCTTCAACAATCAGGATTTTTGACACGGTTCACCTCGCCTTGTTCCATAAAAGTGTGAATGTTGCACCTTGATTGGCAGGGCAATGGAGGATTACCTGGCCGCCGTGCGCAAGCATAATTTGCTTTACCAGCGCTAAACCGATCCCGGTGCCTTTTATGTTGGCAGCGACTGCAGCTTGCCCCCGTA
>JBBRJC010000064.1:0-10901 GCA_038220135.1 Bryobacterales bacterium
GGGCGGTGATAGTCGCCGTGCAAACCAGAGAAGAAGAACAGAACCGGAATTTGTTTGATGGTGAACGATGTATGATCGCTGGAGCCGTAACCGGCAGTTTCAGACATATCGAAGCGCATTCCTTCCGGCACCTTGGTTTCATCAAGCAGTTTTTTCAGTGAAGAGCCTGTCCCGGAGCCACCTATAAAAACCCTGCCATCGCGAATGCGGCCGATCATATCCATGTTCACCATTGCGACTGCTTTCGAGTTCGGGAAAAGGCTGTGGTCAGCATAGTAGGCCGAGCCAAGCAGGCCTAACTCTTCACCGGAAAACGTCATAAACAAAAGCCCACGTTTCTGTTTCGGCAATCCCTTGAAGTAGCGTGCAAGCTCAATTACGCCTGACGATCCTGAGGCATTGTCGTCTGCCCCGTGATGGATTTTGCCTACCGGGTTCGCATCCAGGGAAAACTGGTCTCCCATTCCAAGATGATCGTAATGAGCACCAATAATTACATACTCATCGGTTTCGCCGGGGAGATAGCCCACCACGTTGCGCACTTGCTTCACCTGACGCTGCACATCAACCTGCAGATCAAGCGTAATGCCGGCGGGAAGGGCGAAAGATTGAGGCTTCAGCTCTTTGTCGATCTCATCGTGAATCTCTTTCAGATTCTTGCCCGAAGCATCAAACCACTTTTGCAGCGCCTCCGCCTTCATTTGTAGGAACGGAATACCTGCATTGGCAGGCCCAGCAGACTTTCCGAATTTTTCGAGATCAGTTGAGCCTAAATCAGTCAGCATAATTACCGCTTTAGCACCATGCATTTTGGCGTTAGTTGCCTTGGCGTCGAATTGGGCATGACGAGTATAATTCTTGCCACTGAATACGCTCTTTTCATCAAATTCCTGAGGTTCGCGCCGGAAAATAATGACGATTTTGTCTTTCGCGTCGATGCCGGCATAGTCATCGTAATTATATTCAGGGGCGGTGATGCCGTACCCCGCAAACACAACCTGTGCGTTTGCATTCCCCGCAGCCGCGAAATTTAAGGGCGTGAAATCAGCTTCAAACTTCGCTTCTTTCTTCTGTCCGCCTTCGAGCCAAATTAAGTGATTCTTCGGTCCAAGGCGCGCCATGGTTGTGACGGGAAAGCGCTGGAAATAGCTGCCTGCAATAGGTTGGAGACCGATCTTACGAAATTGCCTGGCGATATATTCAGCAGCTTTTTCCCCTTCCGGTGTACCTGTGCCGCGCCCTTTCATCTGGTCCGATGCCAATACCTTTACGTTTTCCAGATAGCGTGCCGGGTCCAGATTGGCAGCTCCGGCGAGGGTCAAAGAAATAGAGAGAATTAAAAAAGTGCGGAGCATTATTTTCCTGTCAGCGAAGGTAGCTTCAGCTCGCAACCGCAATTGTCGCCGGCATTCTTAGCTACTTTTTGGTAATCGATCTCGAATTGAATCAACTGCTGCAATTGTTCCCAGGGTACGCTACCTGAAAAAGGGCGGCCGTTGATAAAAATACTGGGCGTGGAAGTGATTCCAACGTCCCGGCCGTCGGCCATATTTTTTTCCACAATCTCTGCAGTTGCTTTGGAATCGACGCAGGCTTTTAACGCCAGACTGTCCAGTTTTTTGGAAAGCGCAAATTCACCTAATTTTGCCCCGAACGTTTCTAATGTGATTTTGTCCTGATTTTCAAAAGCCCAATCGTGGAAATCCCAAAAGGCATCGGCGTTTTGACGGTAAACGCATCGCCCGGCAATCGACGCCGTTTTAGCCCACGGATGCGCGCCTTCAATCGGGAAATCTTTGAAGTACAGTCTGACTTCGGTAGGAAAGGTTTTGATCAGATTCGTGCGCAGAATCTTAGCTTCATCCTTACAATGCGGGCATTGAAAATCGCTGAAAACCACAAGAACAACGGGTGCCCCAGCGGTCCCAATAGCAGGTTGAAATTCCGTCTTCAGCTTGTCGATCGTGCTCTTAAATGGATGCTCGGTGAAATTGTACACCGTGCCCTGCATGATCTTTTGACCATCATCAGAGACGTAGAAAGGAACAGTCTGCGACCGCGGGCCAACCGCCCCGGTTACCGCAACTTCCTTCAAACCCGGCATTCCAGATGGCTTTGGATCAGCGACGGAAATCGTCACCTGCGCTGGCCACATCAAAAGATGGCGAACGTATTTTTCCATCGCCGGCTTGTCGTAAGCCGATATCTTCGGGGCTGCTGCCTTTTGGGCGAGGAGCGGGAAACTGATTGCCATTAAAACGGCGAGAGCACTTCGGACCATGATTTATTGTACATTCCCGGTGCCTCGCAATTTTCCGGTTCCATTTTTGATAAGCTAACCACTCTGCCATGAAGCGAAATTCTGTTGCCCTCGTTGTGATGCTGACCCTCGCCGGAAGCGTCGCCTTATATT
This sequence comes from Bryobacterales bacterium, assembly GCA_038220135.1. Lineage (GTDB taxonomy): Bacteria > Acidobacteriota > Terriglobia > Bryobacterales > Bryobacteraceae > JANXSF01. Next base: position 2,414 of record JBBRJC010000064.1, read on the forward strand.
GCCAGCAGGCGAAGCCGAAGTACCGAACATCGCCCACTGGATATTCTGATACTCCTTATTTACCCGACGGGAAATGGCGCGTTCACGACATAGCGCGCCCCAAACCGCCAGTGGTTACAGCAGGCGCCGCAGTAGGTCAGCCGCCCAGCGATGCCCTGGTGCTTTTTGACGGGAAAGATTTGAATCAGTGGGTGGATCGTGGCAAGGGTGGCAAGTCGCAACCTGCGGCCTGGAAATTGGAAAACGGCTATGTTGAATCAAACCATGGCACCGGTGACTTGGTTACCAAAGAAAAGTTTGGCGACATGCAATTGCACCTCGAATTTGCGTCCCCCACTGAAATAGATGGCGACAGCCAATGGCGCGGTAACAGCGGTATATTGCTGATGGGTGCCTATGAAATTCAGGTACTGGATTCCTTCAACAATCCAACTTATGCCGACGGGCAGTTGGGTGCGATCTACGGACAATATCCACCACTCGTTAATCCGGCGCGCAAGCCCGGCGAATGGCAGCAATACGACATCTTTTTTGAAGCCCCGAAGTTTGATGCCGGCAAGCTTGTGAAGCCTGGCTATGTGACTGTGATGTTGAACGGCGTGATGCTGCATCACCATCAACAGATCTTAGGACGCATGGCCCACAAAGTTTATGCGCCCTATACGCCACATGGCTCGGAAGAGCCGCTGGCATTACAAAACCACGATACGAAAGTGCGCTACCGCAATATTTGGGTGCGCCGTTTGAAAGGATACGACCAACAATGAACCGCAGAACATTTTTCCAGGTAGGGATGGCCGCAGGCGTTGCCGCTCAAGCTGTTGCGCAGACTCCGCGCGACTGGTCCGGCAAGACGCCGACCCGCTACCCGGAGCCCGACGTAGTGGTGCTTGATCCCCGCTTCGCTAAATACAAGATTGGCAATACGCCCCTAAAACGCCATCACGTAGGCTCAATGTGGGCTGAAGGTCCGGCTTGGAATGGCGTTGGCCGCTACATGGTTTATAGCGATATTCCTAACAACCGGCAAATGCGCTTCATCGAAGACGAAGGCGGCAAGGTTACCGAATTTCGCACGCATGTTGGTTACTCCAATGGCAACACCTTCGATTATGAAGGCCGCCAGATTTCCTGTGAACATGGCACCCGCAGTGTCCGCCGCTACGAATACAACGGCAAGAAAACCATCCTCGCAGACAAGTACAATGGCAAGCCGTTGAATGCTCCAAACGATGTGATTGTGGCTCCCGATGGCGGAATTTGGTTTACTGATCCGGGCTATGGTGCCTTGATGGAATATGAAGGAAATAAGGGCACGCTGGAGTTGAAAGAAGCCGTATATCGCATTGATGCCAAGACCGCAAAAATCGAAAAGGTGACGGACGAATTGTATAAGCCGAACGGGCTTTGCTTCTCGCCGGATTACAAGAAGCTGTACATCGCCGAAACCGGTTCCACCCATTATCCAAATGCCCCGAAAAATATTCGTGTTTACGACGTTGTGAATGGTACGTCGCTCAAGAATGGTAAAGAGTTTGTGAACATGAAGCTGGGCAATTTGGGCGCGGGCCTGTCTGATGGAATTCGTTGCGATACCGATGGAAACATTTGGTCTAGCGCCGGTTGGGTTGGCGCAGGCTATGATGGCGTGCATATTTTCTCGCCTGATGGAACGCGCATCGGCCAAATTCTACTTCCTGAAATCTGCAGCAATTTGTGCTTTGGCGGAGCGAAACGGAATCATCTGTTTATGACCGGTAGCCAGTCGCTCTATTCGGTTTATACCGAAGCGATTGGAGCAGGTATCGCTTAACCGGGCTGTAATGTTGCGACTTTTATTCGGCCTGATTATTGCCGCATTTGCATTTGCAGCGGATCCTTATGCAGATACCGTCCAACCTGTTTTGCGGCGGTTTGCGTAGGTTGCCATACGGCACAATTTGCGTCAGCGGGATTCCAACTTGACGCGCTTTTGAAAGATCCGAATCCTCTGAAACAGCGGGGTCGATGGGAACAGATTGCACGGCGAATTCGCTCTGGGGAAATGCCTCCACAACCTTCGCCCAAGCTTCGGGCCGCACAGGGCCAGTCGATCGTTGAATGGATTGAAACCTCCTACGATAAGTTGGATCGCACGCGGCCGCAAGACCCTGGCCGCGTGACTGCACGACGTTTGAGCCGCTATGAATATTCCAATTCCGTTCGAGATCTTTTAGGGTTCGATATGCAACCTTCCGAAGCATTGCCGCCTGACCCATATGGTTACGGATTCGACAATATCGGCGATGTTCTGTCGATGAATTTTGCGCTAACTGAACTTTATCTGAAGGCCGCAGAACGCATTGCCCAATCGGCGATTCCCATTGATGAGCAGCCCGAACCACCAGTCATGAAGCGTTATCTGGCGGAGCGAATCGGACAAGGCCGGCAACTGCATTTACGCATTGATCATTCGTTTCCCGTCGATGGCGTTGAAACAGCGTGACCATAATCGTGAGCCGCGAAAGCATGTCAACAAATCATTGAATGCTTTCGCGGCTTCACTAGACGCTGTTGATCCAATCTGCCGTTGGTAGGCACGCGGCGAATCTCACCCATCACTTGAATTTTGCCAAGGCCCAGGGGCAGGGTAGTGGTGATACCCTTTTTCTTACCCTCCTCACCAAGACTCCGCGAAGCCCCTCCCGTCGCTTCTCGAATACCATCCGGATCCAGAGCACCAAACGTAAGTGCCTTCAAAATTGCGTCGCAAAGTTTGTCCACTTCAGCATCAGTCACGCCCAGCTTTCGAGCAACTTTCATCTCCTGCTCTGAACCGAAACCCGCCCCTACTTGCAGGGTCAAAGCAAAATCGCAGGCAGGAACTACATAGGTGCACCCGCGCGCCGCAGGCAGTTCCTGAATTTCGCATTGCGCAGCAGCCGCATCCATTACTTCGCGCGTACATCCGCCGCGAGACCACATCGTCAGGTACCGAGCCGCGCCCCCTACCGACCGTGCCCACCCGGAACGATCAAGGATAGATGCCGGAGTTTGCCCATCAAGAAACCCATCAAGAAACCCATCAAGCCCTAGGCGGGCTGCCCACCACGAGCGAAGTATTGAAACATCCATGGATGTGATTGTAGCGAATAAAATCGAAATGCAATGCGGCATTCCGCGATCGTTTATCCTGTATGCAATGTCTCTATCTTCGTTACCAATCCAACGCCGCGATTTGATGAAGCTTGTCGCTTTAATTGCCGGTGCCGAAGTGCCCGCATTGGCACAGCAAACGCAATCACCAACGGACGAACGCATCAGCCTGGAAATTCTGGCAAGCACGCTAAAAGCCTCGGGCCTTGAGTTTACCGAAGCCCAATTGAAGATGATGCTGAAGGGTGTTCGCGATAACCTCACAGCAATCGAGGCGCTGCGCAAAATCAATGTGAATCCGGAAACAAGTCCTGCGTTCACGTTTTCCACCGCGCTGCCAGGCAAGCCGCGGACCCGGCAAACTGGGCGATTCTTGCCAACACGAATCGTCGCCCCTAAAAAGTCGAACGACCTCCACTATTCGTCAGTGGTCGAATTAGGAGCAATGCTGCGAGCGAAACGGATCACTTCGCGAGAGCTGACTGAGTTGTATATCGGGCGGTTAAAACAGCATGCAGCAACACTCAATTGTGTGGTGAATTTCACGGCTGATCTGGCAATGGAACAAGCCACCCGCGCCGATGCCGAAATCAGGAAAGGGAGGTATCGGGGCCCCCTGCACGGCGTCCCCTGGGGTGCGAAAGATCTATTCGCCACCAAAGTCACACCCACCACCTGGGGCGCAGAAAACTACAAATCGCAGGTGTTTGATTATAACGCTACGGTGGTGGACAAGCTGGATAAAGCAGGTGCCGTTTTGGTCGCGAAATTGTCGATGGGTGCGCTCGCGATGGGTGGGCTTTGGTACGGCGGAATGACCAGGAATCCTTGGAATGCTGAGCAAACTTCAAGCGGTTCTTCAGCAGGTTCAGCCTCGGCAACGGCGGCAGGCTTAGTGGGCTTTGCATTGGGAACAGAAACGCTTGGATCGATCACCACGCCCAGTCGCATTTGCGGCACCGTGGGGCTGCGGCCAACCTTCGGGCGCGTCAGCCGACACGGCGCGATGGCTCTTTGTTGGACATTGGACAAGGTTGGTCCAATAGCCCGATACGCCGAAGATTGTGCCTTGGTCTTGAAGGCGATTCAAGGTTCTGATGGACAGGATCTGACGGTGATCGACGAAGCCCTGGCCTGGGACCCAAGGCAGCCACTTAAACAACTGCGCATCGGCGTGGTTCAAGCGGCCTTCGATTCTGCGCGCGGTGCCGATCCCGAAGTCTCCTTAAAAGCGCTCGAAGATCTTCGCAAAGCTGGTGCCGACCTGAAGCCGGTTACCTTGCCAACTCTCGATTCAAGTTTTGTCGGCCTGGTGTTGGGGGCTGAGGCTGCGGCAGCTTTTGATGACTTAACGCGTGACGGTGGCGTAGACAAACTGCCGGGCCAGGCCGCGAATGATTGGCCCACTCAATTTCGGACGAACCGAACCATCCCAGCAGTGGAATACATTCGAGCCCAGCGCGCACGGACGATGTTGATGCGCGAGATGGAGGATTTCATGGCGCAATGGGACGTCATCATTTCGCCTGGTGGAAGATTGGTGTCAGTCACCAACTTGACCGGCCATCCACAGTTGTCGCTTCCGTGCGGGTTTGGTGCCAATGGAACTCCACGAGCGTTGTTGCTAACGGGACGGTTGTTTGAGGAAGGAAAGTTGTTGCGTGTGGCTCACGCCTATCAACAAGCAACCAAGTGGCACAAGGAGAGGCCAAAGGGGTTTGCTTAATGACCGATAACAAGTATTATGTCAAATCGCTTATGCGCCCGATGCGAACTCAACTGCTTTGACATATAATTCTTTACAGAGTGTTCATAAGCTTCGCACTCACATAAGGAGAGACATGCCCGGAAAATTCGAAATCAAGGTTGCCAAAGACGGCCAGTTCTATTTCCGTCTAAAGGCCGGTAACGGCCAAACGATTCTTGCCAGCGAAATGTATAAGGCAAAGCCAGGTGCTCTGAATGGAATTGAATCAGTGAAGAAGAATTCTGCTCTCGATGAGCGGTTCGAGAGCAAGGTTTCCACTACCGGCAAACCCTATTTCGTACTCAAAGCTGGCAATCACGAAGTGATTGGCACCAGCGAAATGTACGAATCGGAAGCTGCGCGGGACAACGGAATTAACTCGGTTAAGAACAATGCTCCTGAAGCCACGGTTGACGATCAATCTGCTTCCGCTGCTGCAGCAAGTGCCTGATGGTTAGTTCGCAGTTTGTAAATACCCGCCGGCCATCTGGAAAGCCTCGCTGCCCAGCATGTTCAGGTAGGACAAGTGGAATTAACTCGGTTAAGAACAATGCTCCTGAAGCCACGGTTGACGATCAATCTGCTTCCACTGCTGCAGCAAGTGCCTGATGTTAGTTCGCAGTTTGTAAATACCCGTCGGCCATCTGGAAAGCCTCGCTGCCCAGCATGTTCAGGTAGTAGCGCCCGATGGCCGGCAGGTAAACCCAGCATTCGGTTTTCACGCGCAAATGAGCGTTGAAAATCACCAGGTGCTGCACGGCAAGCTTGGCTGCAATAGACTTCCACTCCAAACCTTCAGTTCCAGGAAAGGCGCGCCGCATTTCCCGTTCTGAATCGCCTGTGAACAGAACCACGCAGCGGCATCCGCGTTGCACGGCAACGGTTAGAAACATGTCGAAGTTTTCCATCGGCGGCGGACCATTAATTACGATGTCTGATTTTGCCGATAACCGGCAGTTGGGGTTGGCAAAATCCAACAATTGTATGAACTGTTCCGGTGTCTTGCCGTGAGAATCGGCGATCGGCGTGGTAAATGCAACTGGCGTACACAGTTGATTCCACAGTTCCACATCCAGCCGGTAGCTCAAAGGCGTCTTAACACTAATGATTAGATCTCTTTCAATATCAAGCAGTTTCACTGCTTTATTCAAGTCACTAATCACTTTTTGAATGTTCAGCTTTTCGCCTTTAAGCGGCGAGCCATTACCCCAGACCGCGTCCTTTATTTTGGCAATATCACTCGATTCGGGCGCTGTTGTAATGAAGTGAAGCGCAGCCAGGATCACCTGCGGACGCAACGGTGCGACTCTAGACCCTCGCCCTAACAGATTGCCATTGAGCGTGAGACTAGAGTTTGGTGGTATCAGATCCCTTAGCTTTTGGCAGGATTCGGACGGTACAACCATTTTCCCTCTGTGGCGCCTCTCCATCGTAAGGCCAAATTATCCTGAGAGCAAGCTGATAGTTATATCATTCAAGATTGAATGGTTATGATCCTTGCTTGAGTGATCGCGTTTCTATTTGAAAATATCATTAAAGCTGCTGAGTATGAACGGTTTACGCATTTACAAAGCGGCGAAGTGAGGATACGCTGGTTTCAGGATTACTCAATAGTTCCCAGACTGTTGGTGCCGTTCTCCCACTCGCTCGGTTGGCCCCAAAACCGTTTTACTCCGGGGCCAACCCTTTTTTATCGTAAAGGTATAGAATAGCGAGACATGCGGAAAGCTATCCTCACTTCCCTTCTCTCAACCACCCTCTACGCCCAGGCCGACCTCATCATCCACAATGCCCGGATTGTAACGGTGGACCAAAAATTCACTACCGCCCAGGCAATGGCAATTCGTGGCGACCGGATTCTGGCCGTTGGAACAAACGAAGCCATTTTGAGGCAAGCGACGCCATCTACCCAGCGCATCGATATGAAAGGAAAGACCGTGCTGCCAGGCCTTATGGACACACACGTCCACGCCAACGGTGCCGCCATGTACGAATTTGATCATCCAGTGCCGGACATGGAGACTTTGGCCGACATTTTGAAGTACATCGCCGGCCGCGCCGCAGTGTTGCCCGAAGGCGAATGGATTCGGCTTTCGCAAGTATTCGTGACAAGAATCCGGGAACAGCGGTTTCCAACGCGCCAGGAATTGGACAAGATCGCTCCAAAGCACCCGGTCTATTTCAGCACAGGGCCAGACGCGTCACTAAACTCGATGGCATTGCAACTTAGCGGAATCAACAAAGACTTTAAGGTCACTGATGGAAAGCCAGGACGAATTGAACTGGATTCAAAGGGTGAGCCAACAGGCATCGTACGAAGCTGCGAACGTTTCATTGCCTATAAGCCCACAAGCCGCAAACCAACTGCCGGGCAAAAACGCACCCGCTTGAAACAATTGATTACAGACTACAATTCGGTTGGAATAACAAGCTTTGCAGATCGAAACACTTCGGACGACGAACTTGAAGTATATCGCCAATTACACACCGGTAAAGAGTTGACAGCAAGGGTCTTCGTAACTTACGCGGTGGATGCCCAAATGCCATTGGAGCAAATCGAATCGAAGATCGTCAATGCGTCGAAAGATCCTTTGCACACCTACAACAATATGCTCTGGTTGCGCGGCGTGAAGTTGTTTTTGGACGGAGGCATGTTAACCGGCAGCGCGTTTATGAACGAGCCATGGGGCGTCAGCAAGGTGTATTCGATTGAAGATCCAGCCTACCGTGGCATGCGTTACATTGCGGCCGATAAGCTCTATCAAATCGCCCGTATCGCATTGAAGAATGACTTTCAAATTACGGCCCATTCTGTTGGGGATGGAGCGGTTACAGCACTTGTCGATGCCTATGAACGTATCAATGAGCATGACTTTTCACTGCGCGACATGCGTCCCGCCGTTACACATTCCAACTTCATGACGGTTGAGGCGATTGCCAAAATGAAGCGCATGGGAATCGTTGCCGACCTGCAACCGGCCTGGCTGTGGCTGGACGGTGCAACGCTGCTGAAGCAGTTCGGCGATGCCCGGCTCGCCTATTTCCAACCCTACAAATCGTTGATCGATGCAGGCGTTATTGCCGGCGGGGGCTCGGACCATATGCAGAAGGTAGGCAGCTTTCGGTCGATCAACCCTTACAACCCCTTCCTGGGAATGTGGATAACCTTAACCCGCTCACCCCGCTGGATGCAAGGAAAGCTCCACCCGGAACAAATCATTACGCGCGAGCAGGCGATTCGCCTTTACACGATCAACAACGCCCATTTGATGTTTCAGGAAAAGGAGAAGGGCTCGCTGGAGGCAGGCAAATTAGCCGACTTCATTGTGCTTGATCGAAACATTCTCAGCTGCCCCGTTGACGACGTTCAGAAAATTAAAGTGGAACAAACATTTCTTGGTGGTAAGCGATTGAATTAGTGCCTTCCGCCGGCAAGCAGAGTAGAATGCCCACCGCCTAGAAGGAGGAGGCTCTTGTAACGGGCTGTAAGCCCTGATTCCGGCTAGAAGCCGGCAGTATGGTTCCCGCACCAAGCGGGCTTGAAGAAGTAGAGGGACTTAACCCTCTACTTTAAAGTCATCATCCCGATTGTCGTTTTGGTTCGCG
>JBBRJC010000065.1:0-10745 GCA_038220135.1 Bryobacterales bacterium
GAACCCGGGCGGCGAGCCTTAACCCAAGGTCTGCCTGTTGGTTTCGTACCCTTTGTGAAGCGGCAAGTTAGGACATTTAATGGACCGACAGAAGCTGATTATGATCTTCGGTGGGGCGGCAGTAGTTGCAGCCTTGCTGACATGGATACTGTACAAGAGCACCGTCGCCCCCAAGGGCGAAGTGATGGTGAAGGTGTATGCCGCAACGGGCAACTTCGCTGCCGGTACCCGATTGACCAAAGACCGCATTAAGTTGATTTCGGTTCCTTCGAAATCGGCCCCGGCTGCGGTGATTTCTGACGAGAAACTGGTTGTGGACCGGGTATCGATGTATCCGCTGGCAGCAAACGAAGTGCTGATTTCCACGAAGTTATCGGGGGTCACAAGCGCGGAAGGTTTCGCTGCGACCATCACCGAAGGCAAGCGCGCAGTGAGTGTGCCCTTTACTGACGCAACTGGCGCAGGCGGGTTGATTCAACCTCGCTCCCACGTTGATGTGATCTTCACTAAAACCGGTTCCATGGCTGAAGCGGTTAGCACAACGATTGTGGAAGATGTGATTGTGATGTCGATTGGCCGCGTCACAGAAGTGCCTCAATCGGCGCCTGCGGCCGGGGACAAGAGCGGTTCCAGCACACCCACGACGACGATCAGTACGGCAAGCAGCACGGCCCAAAAGAGTGTTGTTTTGCTGGTGACTCCTGAAGAATCGCGCAAGTTGGAGCTGGGCCGCAATCAGGGCAAGATTAGTTTGGCGTTGCGCAATCCACAGGATAAAGGCAGGGCGGAAGAGATTGAATCGGTAACGGCGGAAGCGCTGGATCCGAATGTCTACTACCGCATGGCGATGTCAAAGCGCGGCGGTTCGATGCCCCGTGGCAAGCTGCCTGCCGGTGCAAATCTGAAAAATGATAAAGACTGGTGCAAGCTGGTGGGTTGTGAATCTGACCCGAAGCCGGTTGTAGCGCCACCGCTGGTGGTGGTTAAGCCCACTAAGCCCGAGCCTCCGAAGCCTCGAGCAGTTATCGACGTTTTCCGCGGCGATAAGCACGTCCAAGAGATATTCCACAACTAAAACAAAGAGCCGCCGTGAACCGATACCAAATGAAGACTCGACTTTTAGTTACCCTGCTCGGTGCCTGCCTACTGGCGGCTGAGAGCGTGGCGCAAACTGCGCCGGCGCGAGAGATTTCCCTTACCGTAGGCCGTGGGGAACTGCTGCAATTTGATTCCGATGTCAAGACTGTTGCGGCCAGTGAACCGAAGATTGCTGATGTAATCGCCATTTCTCCACGGGAAGTGATGGTGAATGCGAAAGGCCTGGGCAAGGCGACGGTGATTGTTTGGGAGATGGGTTCCATTCCACGCCGCTACAACGTGACCGTAAACGCTGACAAGGAAGATTACGATAATTTGCGGAAGCAGATTCGGGAAAGCCTTGGCGATAGTGCGGTTCAAGTAAGCGGTAACACGGAAATGATTGTGTTGACCGGTAGCGCAAAGAGTGTGGATGAATCGAAAAGGGCAGAGGCGCTGGCGACGACATTTTCAAAGAAAGTGACGAACCTGATCAAGACTCCGCCACCTGCTGAGCTGCGGCAGATCATGCTGGAAGTGAAATTTGCATCGATCACGCGAGAGAATCTTTCTGAAGTCGGGTTTAACTTTGTTAGTAGAAATAGCAAGATGCTGGGGGAAACCGCTACGCAACAATTCGCTACGCCACGCTTTTCGCAGCTGCAGTTTCAGAATCAGGAATTCTCGAATTCAACTTTGAACTTTTCCGATCTGTTGAATCTTTTCGTCTTCCGCCCGGATTTGAACATTGGTGCAACGATCCGTGCGATGCAGAGCCGGAACATGCTGCAGATTCTGGCTGAGCCGAATCTGGTGGCGCTGGAAGGCAAGGAAGCGACCTTTCTTGCTGGTGGCGAATTCCCTTTTCCAACTTTGACTGCCACCTCTACCGGTGGTGCAACTGCGCCGGTGGTTACCGTGCAGTTTAAGAAGTTCGGTATCCAGTTGGACTTTCTGCCGACAATTACACCGGCCGGGTCAATTCATCTGCACGTGAAGCCGCAAGTGACTGCACTTGATTACGCGAATGCCGTAACGCTTCAGGGCTTCCTGATTCCGGCAGTTGCAACGCGATATGCCGAAACCGAAGTAGTGCTGAAAGATGGCGAGAGCTTCCTGATTGCCGGCTTGATTGACAATCGTGTGGTGCAAAGTTTGAACCGTGTGAAGTGGCTGGGCGATGTGCCGATTCTTGGTCAACTGTTCCGCAGCCGTTCCACAAAGAAGAGCGCGAATGAGTTGCTAGTCGTGATTACGCCGCACTTTGTGAACCCATTACCGGTTGGTGAGAAGGCAGATGTGCTTCCCATTCTTGAACCATTTTTGCAAACCTCCAAGGTGGAAAAAGCCATTGCGGACAAAAAGCATAAGAAGAAGACTCCGGCAGAGCCAGCAGCAGTGACGCCGGCCGCGCCGAAGCCTGCTAAAACTAAAAAGACTGCCAAGGTCACTGACAAGCAACCGGAGTTTATAGGACCTCGTGGCCAACAGGAACCCACTAAGAACTAGGCACAGCAGCGGCCTCAATCAGCGCAACCTGCGCGAGCGGGGAGCGATCACTCTGCAACTTGCAGTGATCATGGTTGGCGTGCTGTTTGGGCTGATGGGCTTCGCGATCGATTTGGGCAGGCTCTACAGTGGCCGGGCTGAGTTGATGGCTGCTGCGAATGCGATTGCGCTGGCTCAGGCTGCCCAACTTATCGGCACGGAAGCTTCGTTGACATCGGCAGCGGCGGCGGGACAACTGACCTACGAAAACCAATCGGGTAGTGGAAATAAGTACGACTTCGGTGGCCTGTCTATTGGACAGGAGAACAGTGGGTTGAACAGCAACGTGCCCACTGTTGCTTACTACGATACTTTGGGTGCGGCGATTGGCACTGATGGGGCAACTGGCGGGGAAGCTGGCGGCAGTACAGCTAGACACGTAAAGGTGCAGGTGCAAGGTGAGACACCGCTGATTTTCTGGGGCTTTCTTCCTGCGGCGGCGGAGCGTAAATTGAATCTGATCGCGCAAGCTGTGGCCGGTGTTAGTGCGCCTTTGTGTACCGCTTGTGGCATTGATCCGATTGCGGTGGCTGCTATTTCAACCGACGATTCGACCGACTTTGGTTTCACTGTGGGAACACGCTATACGCTAGGCCATTTTTGCAACGGAGGTGCGGCACCGGGTGTGTTGACCAACGACACGGTACGCTTGAATTACGTACTGCTGAATCGCCTGAATGAAAGTGCGGTGCTGTTTCCCGATGAATCTTCGCAATTGTTCCGCATTGGCGCACAAGGATTGCCGGCCAGTGCGATTACTGCAAACTCCTGCCTGCGTGTGGCCGCAGATGAACTGGCCTGGGTGAACACCACGCCTGGTGGCACTTGCAATGGTGCGGTGAACACCTTTGTTCGGTCGTATGTGTGCGGCGTCGCCAACCGGTTTGATCAGACAGTGCCTACGGCCTGTGCGGCAGTGGCTGAAGCGGATACAATTGCGGCGATCAGTCCGATTGATACCGATTTGACGGACCTGGACGATTACACGCAATACACCGGCAACAAGCGGCGCATTATTACTATCGCGATTGTTGATGTGTTGTCGGCTGCGGCTACGATGAACGTACAAGGGTTTCGGCAGTTCTTGTTGGAGCCGATTGCAAACGATGTTACCACCAATGCCGCAGATGCCAATGGCCGGTTTAGCGTGATGTATCTGGGCAGTAAGATGCCATTGAAGCAAGGGAGCATGTCGGGTTGTACGTTGACCTCGGGCCCGGGCAAGGTGGTATTGCACCAATGATGAAACGCCGTGAGCGTGGAGCGTCGGTGCTTGAGGCCGTGCTGTTTCTGCCGATCCTGTTTACTCTGTTGTGGGGCATGATTGAACTGGCTCGAATTGGTATCACCTATTATTCGTTGCAGAAGATGATGTACACGATTGCCCGGTATGCGGGCACGCAACAGGGTGTGAATTTTTGTGACGATGGCGATACACAGATAGCAACGGCGAAGAACCTTGCATTGCGTGGATCGATCGATGGTTCAGCGCCGTTGATTCTGTCAACTTTGACAGCGGATCTGGTACAGGTTCGGGCGGAAAAAGTTGATCCAGACAGCCAGGCATTGGCGCAGTGTGATTGTACTGCGACAGCTTGTGATGCGGCGGCTGGCGCACCAGGCCCTAATTTTATTGTTGTTTCTATTCCTGATGGTTATTCTGTCACCACCAATATTCCTTTTGTAGCTCCGGTAACTTTTCTGCTTCGGCCGAAAGTGCGGTTGCCATTTGGAGGAACCTAATGGCGCGGTTTGTAAAGCGGGGCGGGCGGTTGGAGCGTGGGAATCAGAGTGGGCAGGCGGCGCTTGAGTTCGTCTATACCTACGTTGGGATTCTGCTGCCGGTGACGTTTGGGATTATTTTTACAGCGATGCTGTTGTGGACCTGGCATTCGGCCATTGAATGGACCCGTGATGGCGCGCGATATGCAGCGACACACTGCTTTACTGGTGACGGGGAGAATACGCGCAACTACATGCGCACCCACGTTCCGGTAAACATGGACCAAGCCGAATTTTCCGGGGGCACTGCTGTTGTTACGATCAATTTTTATTCGAAGGATCCTGATACGGGCGAATTGACCGAGTTCAGTTGTACTGGTTCAGAGTGCTCAACCGATTGCGTGCCCGATGTGGCTACAGTGCGCGTGACCGGTTATCAGTTCCGGATGTTTATGAGTTACCTTGGGCTGCCCCCTGTGACTATGCCCGAATTTGCCACGACTTTGCCCATTGAAAGCGCAGGTTGCGACCCGGAAACGGGGACGTGCCTGCCATAGGAGATAGCGAGCGAATGTCTCTCTCATTACTAGTGGCTTCCGCCGACGATTCGTTGCGGGAACTGGTACGCGATTTGTTGTTGAACATGCCCAACGGCCGGGTTGTGAATGAATATGCCGATGTGTCGCCCAACCTCTATATTCGTGTGCTGCAGGATCTGGAACGTAATCCGGAAGCGGCCTTGATTGTGGACATTTCGGCTGACCCGATTTCTGGTATCAAGGCGCTTGAAAAAGTGCGCCAGGCTGTGCCTGATCTGTATATCATTGCCACCGATTATTCAACCGACGGCGATTCGATTTTGCTCACCATGCGATCGGGTGCAAGCGACTACATGATCATGCCGGTGAAGCGTGCCGACATGCGCGATGCGCTGTCGCGGTTGGAACGTGCGCCGCGTCGTCATGCAGGATCGACCGCAAGCCAACTGGCACGCGTCTACACTTTCATTGGCACCAAGGGTGGTGTGGGGACGACTTCGCTTGCCGTTAATTTTGCCAGCGTGCTTGCCCAGCGGAAACAGAACGTGGTGCTGGTGGATATCGACTGGCATGCCAACGATGTTTGCATGCAGCTTGGGGTGCAGCCACAGTACACGCTTGTGGAAGTGGCCGATAATTTGAACCGCATGGATCAGGCGCTTTTTGAAGGCTTTGTGACGCGCGATCCGATCGGCTTTTTTGTGGTTGGCCCGCCGGATGGATTGGATCAAGGCAAGGGTTATTTCAACGAACCGACTTTGCGCGAATTCGCTACGTTTCTGGTGGAAAAATATAACGCGGTGGTGTTTGACGCCGGTAACGATTTGACGGATGATCTGGTGCAGGGTGCGCTGCAGGTATCGTCTACTGTGTTTTTGGTGGTTACGCAGGAATTCGCGGCAGTTCGCAATGCGCAGCGCTATATCGCATACTTGATGCGGATGGGATTTACTTCCGATCAGATCAAGGTAGTGGTGAACCGCTATTCAAAGACCGCCGGGCCGCAGGTGGCGACGCTCGAACAGATTCAGCAAACCTTGAATCAAACGGTCTTTTATGGCATTCAGAATTCGCCTGCGGTGATGCAGAGCATTAATCAATCGCGCCCGTTGGTGGCTGATCGCCAAGCTTATCCGGAAATGGACAAGACGATTCGCGCATTCGTCGATAAAGCAACAGGCGGCAAGGCCGCTGTAGCGAAAACGGCATAGATAGGAGAGTCTGTTTAAGACTAACTGATGGGAAGCCGCACGATACCTAGACCCGCAGCCGCCGGTGCAGACCGGTGGTTTGGCATTAAGACAAAGATTCACGGGAAGCTGCTGAATTCTTTGACGCCGGACCAACTCCGTTCCATGAACAAGGACGGCATGCGTGACCAGATCGCTGGGACGATTGAGCGGCTGGTGCGGGAAGAGCACGTGCCGATGACATTGTCGGAGCGCGAAAAGCTGATCGATGAAATCATTGATGAGATTTTTGGGCTTGGGCCGTTGGAAGTATTGCTGAAGGATTCGAGCATTTCCGACATTCTGGTGAACGGTTTTGATTCGATCTATGTGGAGCGTCTGGGCAAGTTGGTTGAGACTAACATCCGCTTCAAAGATGCCACGCATTTGCGTTTGATTATTGACCGCATTGTTTCCAACATCGGCCGCCGCATTGACGATTCTTCGCCGATTGTGGACGCCCGCCTGCCCGATGGTTCGCGTATTTGCGCCGTTATTCCGCCTATTTCATTGATTGGTCCGGTGATGTCTGTTCGCCGGTTCGGTAAGAAGTTGCTGACCGTTGATGACTTGACGCGTTTGGAAACCTTCACTCCCGGGATGATTCAGTATTTGGAAGGTGCCTGCAAAGCGCGCTTGAATGTGATCATTTCCGGCGGTTCGGGTTCCGGGAAAACGACAGCACTGAACACGCTATCGCGTTTTATTCCGGAAGCTGAACGCGTGGTTACTATCGAAGACGTTGCCGAATTGCAACTGGTTCAAGAGCATGTGGTGCGTCTGGAAACTCGTCCGGTAAACATTGAAGGTGCCGGTTCGATCACTCAGCGTGATCTTGTAATTAATGCCCTGCGTATGCGTCCAGACCGCATTATTATTGGGGAATGCCGTGGTCCGGAAGCGATGGATATGATGCAGGCGATGAACACGGGCCACGATGGATCGATGACGACTACGCATGCAAATTCAGGCCGGGATGCTTTCACCCGTCTGGAGACGATGGTGATGATGGCATCGCAGAATATTCCAGATAAAGTGATTCGCCAGATGCTGGCCAGTGCGGTGAATGTCGTGGTGCATTGCGCGCGACTGAACGATGGTACGCGTAAGATTTTGTCTATTAGTGAAGTGCTGGGCGTGGTGGACGATCAAGTGGAAATGCAGGATGTGTTTGTGTTCGACCGTGAAGGCATTGGGCCCGATGGCCGCGTGCTGGGCCGGTTTAGAGCCACTGGTGTGAAACCGTTCTACTATGAGCGCATTCGTTCGTACGGTTATAAAATGGACGATGCAATTTTCAATGAGGTTGTTGAGGTGAAGGCCTAAGATGGGTTTCTTTATCGTCGCGTTTATCATTTTCGCTGCGGCGTTCTATGGTGTTGGCTACTATTTGTGGTCGATACCGGAGCAGCAGTTGGCTTCGAATCTTACGTCGCGGATGCGGGAAATACGGGCACGAAACCGGGAGCGGGATACTGCAACGCGCTCGGATTTGATGCGTCATGAAACCAAGGGCGTTTTTCAATTTCTGGAAGATTTTCTAAAATGGATGCGGCCGGCGCGGCGCTTGCAGTTCTTTATCAATCAGGCAAATTTACCGTATCGCGCAGCCGATGTGTTGGGGCTTTGCATTGGGCTGTTTGTTGGGGTTTTTATTCTGTTGATGGTGGTTGGGCTGGATAATATTATTCTTCGCCTGGTAGTAGCTTCCATTGTGGCGTTTATTCCTGTGATGTGGATTAATGTCAAGCGCAAGAAGCGGCTTGAGAAGTTTGAAAGCCAACTTCCGGATGCGATTGATTTGTTTAACCGCTCCATGAAAGCCGGCCACAATATTCACTCCGGGTTGGAAAGTATCGCCGAAGAAATGGGCGATCCGGTGAAGATGGAATTTAAGAAGTTGATGGAAGAGTTGAGCCTTGGTTCCACCATCGACGATGCGCTGCATAATTTGGGCGACCGCATTCCGCTGATCGACTTGAAGTTCTTTATCACAGGTTTAATTCTGCAACGGCAGACGGGCGCGAACATGGTTTCCGTGCTGGATAATATGTCTTTGCTGATTCGTGAGCGTTTGAATTTGATTGCCAAGATGCGAGCAGCCACAACGCAACAGCGTGCTTCAGCGGCGTTGCTATGTTCCTTGCCGATTCTGGTGGGCCTTGGTTTTTGGGTGCTAAAACCGGAATACATGAAGTGGCTGGTTTACGATGATACCGGCAACATGTTTTTCACATACGGCATTGTTTCCGAACTTGTGGGCATTCTGATTATTCGCCAGATTGCGAATCCGAAGGTTTAAGGGCATGCTGGAAATCATTTATTTCATCTTAGTATTTGCCGCTGTTGCCGCCATGGCGTGGAGCGGTGTGAAGTTGCTGGAACCGCAGGAAGATCCGCTGGGCGACCGCCTGGAAGAGCTGCAGGCACATGCGATGGTTTCCACAACGCGAGTAAGCAAACGCCGCGCGGGTGGGGGCTTTTTCAACAACTTCCTGTTTGCGTTGAGCTCGATTGGGTTGGAAGATTACTTGCGTGATACCGAGCGGGAGTTGAATTCTTCAGGCGTGCGGCGCAAGAATGCACTAGCGCTTTATATGCTGTTTCAGGTGCTGTTTTTCCTCACCCTGGTGATTGGCATGCTTTGGTTGCAGCGCGACAACGAATGGTCGAACAAGATGGGTGGACTGGCGGCGGCGATGCTGTTGGGCTATTTGATTCCGCAACAATTTCTGCACCGCTTTGGTAAAAGTTATCGTTTGCGGTTACAACAAGCGCTGCCCGACACGGTGGATTTGCTCGGTATTGTTCTGGGTACGGGCCTTGCGCTGGATCAGGCAATGACACGTGTGAGCGAGGAAATGCAGTATATTTATCCAGAACTGGCTAGCGAATTTTATACGGTGGTGATGCAGGTGAAGGCGGGGCAGGAGCGTGGCAAAGCGTTCAGCGCGCTTGTGCGGCGCACTGGGATTGAGGATATCAAGTCGCTTGCGGCGATGATTATTCAGTCGGAAAAATTCGGTACCAGTTTGTCGAATGCGTTGAAAGTTTATGCCGATGCGCTGCGCTTGCGGCGGCGGTTGCGGGCGGAAGAGGCGGCGGGTAAAGCGGCCTTGAAGATGACGATTCCGATTGTGTTGTTCATTCTTCCGGTTCTGTTCATTGTCGCACTGGTGCCGGGCGTTGCGATTTCCCTGCGTGGGTTAGCTGGCGGGATTGGCGCGAAATAGGCTGGTTAAACTGTTAGCCAATTTTCATTGTTTATCTGCAGTTATTAGTGTCGGGCAAAGTTAAGCCCAAACGCTAATAAGGAGAACACTCATGAAGATTCGCACAAACGTAAAGAGCGGCTTGCTGCCTGCTGTTTAGTCTCTACTCACACACACTGTTCAGTGGACGGCCCCCCGTTGGTAATGCTGGCTGCCGTCACTGGATTTCAGTCAACGTGACATAATCACTTAAGCATATGAACCGTCGCATTTTCTTAAGCCTCACTCCTGCCGCGCTGCTGGCCGCTCCGGCAACCCGTAAAACCGAAGTCTCAATCAACGCCGAAAGTTTTCTCATCAATGGCACGCCAACCTACAAAGGCCGCGCGTTTGGAGGCATGAAGATTGAAGGCCTGTTGATGAATTCGCGCATGGTGCAGGGCATCTATGATGACAGTAATCCGGTCACACGCGAGCGCTGGAAGTACCCCGACACCGGCAAGTGGGACGCAGAACGCAACACGCGCGAATTCATTGCCGCAATGCCCGAATGGCGTGCCAACGGCTTGCTCAGTTTCACCATCAACATACAAGGCGGAAGCCCGCAAGGCTATTCGAAGGATCAGCCTTGGATCACTGGTGGGATCAAAGCTGATGGCAGTTTGCGCAAAGATTATTTGGCGCGGCTGGAACGGATTATGGACAAAGCCGATGAGTTGGGGATGGTCACAATACTGGGCATTTTCTATTTCGGTCAGGATGAGCAGGTGAAGACCGAAGCTGGCGTGAAGCGTGCTGTGCGGGAAACGTGTGAATGGGTTCTGGCCAAGGGTTATCGCAATGTGTTGCTGGAAATCGCCAATGAATGCGATGTGAAAAAGTATGACCACGAAATTCTGATGCCGCCACGAATCCCTGAACTGATCAAGATGGCGAAAGGTCTCACCAACAGTGGCAGGCGCTTGTTGGTTGGCACTAGTTTTGGGGGCGGTAAGGTTCCAACGGAAGCGGTTGTGGCGGCTTCCGATTTTGTACTGATCCATGGCAACGGCGTGAAGGAACCCAAGCGCATTCGCGAAATGGCGGTGGAGACACGAAAGTTGAAAGCATGGCGGCCCATGCCGATCTTGTTCAATGAAGACGATCACTTCGAATTCGACAAGCCTGATAACAACTTTATCGCTGCAACGGAAAGCTACGTTTCGTGGGGTTACTTTGATCCAGGTGCCAGTGATTACTCAGATGGCTATCAATGCCCGCCGGTGAATTGGGGCATTAATTCGGCTCGCAAGAAGGCATTCTTCAAATTGGTGAAAGAGATGACTGGGGCGTAGGAAAGCTAACCAGTCTTTGCAACTGCCCACAGGCAGCGTAAATATCCTGGCCTCGTGCTTTTCGCACGTAGCATAATGTTGCCT
>JBBRJC010000066.1:0-10672 GCA_038220135.1 Bryobacterales bacterium
ATCAACACAAGCGGATACCGCCTCCGGCCCTGAAAACGTTGTTTCAGGACATAGGTGGCAACGGTCCACATCTGCGAAATCGGAACTGGCATATTTAACTATTATCGCGCAAAACTGGCTAGGAACCAGCCACCTTGCCCAATGCAGCAACCAACGCCTTCGCTACCGGTTCCAGGATGGTAGGCCCGGTCATCTCCGGTTTATCCAGCGCCGTATGGTGGTACAGATTCCGCCCGGCAAATCCAAAGCCAGCATATCCCGCTGCAAGAATTATTTTCGTCTCACCCAACTTCAATTCCGTATTCGGTTTTAGCCCCGGAAGGTCTGCAAACACAGGCGTCAGCAATGGTTCCATCGCCGCGTTCGTCATCAGATACCGCCTCGGATTCACTTCCTTCGGATCCTTAATTTCGCCCGTCAATTCATCGAAATTCCAAGTCGCAATGCCCGCACCCAGATGCACCCAACATGCCACGTCATCAACTTTTGGTGCGGCCTTGGAATCTAGAAACGCGCGCATCCCAATGCCATCCAGTTCATGCCCACTGGTTGACACAAACAGAAATCGCCGATCCTGCTCTTTCGCCCACTTTGCCAATGCTAGAAAAAGAGCAATTCCAGGCCCGCGCTCGGCCGCACACGTGAACCAACCACTTTGCGGTGTCGAGAGCACAGTCCACTTGCTCTTACCCTTTCCAAACTTGCCGATAATGTTCTGCGCCTTTGCCTGTGCCTGAATCTCTCCTGTCATTTCCAATTGCACCCAAGCAGCGCGCTCAACTGCAAACGAATCTCGAGGCGCCACAAGCGCAACGGGCACGGGCCAAAGTTCGCTGCCCGCTTCCATGTTGAACGCCACAATATCCAGCGTCGGTCCGTCGGTGATGGCAATGATCGCAGCCGGGGACTCGCTCGCCAAGTCCAGTATTTTCGCCTTCAACGCAGCATTCATCGCTCCATTAGTTTCGTAAGGAATGCGGGTCACAACAATCTTATTTCGGAAGTAGGCGCGGGGAGCTTTTTCACTCATTACCGGCGCGCTTATGCCACCACGAATGGTTGGTACTGCAGGCCACAATGGAAAGGCGCGAACCTTCTTCCCAGCAATAGTGACAGAGCATTCACCCGGCGAAAATAGTCGTGTGGTGAAGGTCTGATGATCGACACTGCACCCACTCGCCTTCAGACGATCTGCAATCCAGTCCGACGTCTTGCGATCACCTTCGCTCGCCGTACGGTGTTCGCCAATCTGGTGATATGCAACCACATCCTTGTACAGCGAATCGCCATCCAGTCCGTCACTGCTTTGTGCAGTTGCAAAAGCGGCACTGGCCGCAGCAGTCAGCAGGAATTCGCGCCGGTCCAGCATTCGCCTACACCTCAAATATTTTCAGCGTCGCTTCTAGTGAGGTGAGTGGGTCACCCAGCGGTGAATACTCATGTGCGATGTATCCCTGATACCCCAAGTCTGCAATCGCCTTTGCAATGCCCCTGTAATTCATCTCCTGCGTGTCATCCATTTCATGCCGCCCTGGATTGCCAGCGGTGTGGAAGTGACCCAGGTATTTGAAGTTGTCCTTGATGGTACGAATCACGTCGCCTTCCATGATTTGCATATGGTAAATGTCGTACAGCAATTTCACTTTCGGCGAATCCACACGCTTGCACACTTCAACGCCCCACGCTGTGTGGTCGCAATTATAGTCGGGGTGATTCACCTTACTATTTAGCAATTCCAAATTCAGCGTGATGTTCTTATCTTCGGCGTACTTCTTAATGCGGTTGAAATAGATGACTGTGTTCTCCAGACCCTCTTCATCCTTTCGCCCTTTGCGGTTGCCAGCCAGTGCGATCACATTCGGCGAACCTGCAGCAGCCGCGGCATCAATCGCTTCGCGCATGCGCTTTTCAATGCCATCATGCAACGCCTTGTCATTGGTGCCGTCTGGAATCGAACTGCCACCGGGAACCATCGTTGGAATGAGCCCATACTTTTTCAACGTTGGAAAGTCCTGCGGGCCAATCAAATCGAATCCAACCACTCCCATCTTTGCCGCATGCATGCACATCTCGTCCATTGTCAGCTTACTACCGCGGCCAAAACATCCGCGCGTAACGCACTGCTTCAATCTTCCTTTGCGAGGGGCAGCGTGGGCCATCTGTTGTACGGCCAGCGCACCCAGGCCGGCCAAACTTGGAATTAACGTTCGACGTGTCATGTAGCGAATAATACCATTATGGGTTTCGCCGTTTGGATCGACCAAGATTTAACCTGGGCACAAGGTACACACGAATACCGGCCGATGGGCAGCGCCGTAATTGCCAGAAGTGACCTGTTCCGTATTCGTGATTTTTCCCGTTTCAAGCGTCCGCCGGGAAGGCTGGCCAAAAGCTATATTGGCCTGTTTGGGTCGCTAGAAGAGGTAAACCAATTTCTTCGGTCACAAGACATTCAAAAAAAGTTTAGACGGCGGGAAACCTTCACCAGATCAATCATTTAGCAGCCAGCGAGTCCCTCAAAACGCGCACCCCGGCGAGCCGGAATTTGGAGCGCGTAGGCTATAGTGAATTCGCCTGAGGAGAACTTAAATGCTTGTTGAACAAAACACATCTACCGCGACTTACTTGATTTGGGCCCGTGACGCCTCACATGGCGGCTTCGCCTACCCCTTCACCAGCCAACTGGATTTTCTATCCGATCTGCCCTTCGCCGCTGAGCGGTTGCTGGGAACCCCAATGGCCGCGGCCGCGCGCGCCCACCTTGCCAAGCTCATTGGCTCCATACCCGATACCGGTTGCCAGATCCACTTGCCCTTTATAGAGCGACAGGAACTCTCACAGGTCAATGCCATTCTTATGAAGACTCATCTGGTTGAAGATGCGCCCAACGTGTACCGGTTTGAGCGCGCAGATCAAACTTTTGAAAATGAGTATTTCCGGCAGTGCCTGATTCTAATGGCCCCCGCTTTATTCCCGGCTCTAAATGTCCCCATCACAACCGCCTTCTCTATGGAAACAACAGCGATGGCCGGTTCATTACTCCCCTGGCTTCCAGACGCCGCAAACAAGGTTCACCCACAGGAACAGTTACCGGTTAAAGTCACCGTCGCCTACACCGATTCGGAATCCCGCGCATGGGCCAACATCTGCCCGGAACGCACCAAAGATTATGTTGTTCGCTACGGTCGAATGTCAGTCGCCCTTCGCCGCGCCCTTCGCTTCTGGGTGCCGATGATCCACTTCGCCAAGCCCTCTAATTTTCAGGACATGGAATGGACCTGGCCCTTGCTGGGATGGGCATCCACAACACCACAACACGCACGCACCAGCCGTGATTTTACCTATGACGTGTTAGACGCTGAATCCATGTCTCGTGCCAGCCGTTCCATGCGCCGCAATTTACATCAGTACCTGGCACCACTTCACGACTCTCTAAATGCCATCGGTGAATCTTTGATTGCTGAACACTATGGACCGAAACGCCATATAAAGGGCGCATATGCCGCAGAATATAACCGGCGCAATTTCAACGCACTGTTTGCCGGCGAACATTATCTGGTTGAAATCCTCAATAATTTCGGAACGAAGCTTGCCGTGTTGCGCGACAACAAACGCATTTCGCATTCCCGAAAAGTCCGCTTGTTTCACAAACTGGTGAAAGCATTCTGCAAGCAATCTAATATGCGATTGCGGCGATTTTTCGGTGCTCGCAATTGGGAAAGTCTGGCACCACTGTTACTGCTTGAAATCACCAATTCACTAGCCGGTAATCGCCAGCCTTTGTCCATCACCGCCAACGGTATTTCAATCAACAGCGTATATACCGAAGAGGTGGATTTGGCTGCCTGATCATCAACTGCCGAGGGTGCTATCCTGGCCTAGTAATTCCGAATTATATTTCGGCCCCTGCTATGGAGGCACCTAAACCTAAACTTTCGCCGCTGCGGCCACAAGAGATCCTTCAATCGTGGAAGGATATTGCCTCTTATTTGAACCGCAGCGAAAGAACTGTGCAACGTTGGGAAAAGGAAGAAGAGTTGCCAGTGCATCGCCTGGTGCATTCCAGTGGTGGGTCCATCTATGCCTACCCCGACGAATTAGACAACTGGCTAAGCCAGCGAATGAAAAAGAAGCCGGAAGCTGTTGCGCCAGTATCTGCAGCCCCGGTTTCTGCAACTCCAAACAATTTCGGTTTAAGGCTTGCCGCAACTGCCGCATTAACGATGGCTGTTGGCTTAGTGGCTTGGTATTTCCTTTCTTCAAACAGTCAGGGAATCATCACTGCCACGCCAGCAACTTTCTTTCCTGGTTTGGAATACGGTGCCGTATTTTCGCCCGATTCTAAGAAACTCGCTTTTGTTTGGGAAGGCACCGATGGCAATGAAGATATCTATACGATGAATATTGGCGACCACAAGCCAACGCGTATTACCACCAATGCTGCCTCTGATTTTAGTCCCGCCTGGTCGCCCGATGGTAAGAATATTGCATTCCTTCGCGATGAAGCAGACGATCATTTTTCGCTTAACATGCTTGACCTGGCCTCGCGCACTGAGCACCGTCTTGCATTGCTTTCAGGCCGCCGCATTCAACGCGAACTGATCACCCGCATGCAGTATCTGGATTGGTCGCCCGATGGCAAATGGCTCATCGCATCGGTCATGCCCACGGCTTCAGAATTACAAAGCCTGTTTCTAATTTCGCCAATCACAGGAACGCAGCGGCGGCTCACATTTCCACCCTCTGGCCAAGCCGATCTGACTCCAACGTTCGACCATGCCGGCAAGCAAATCGCTTTCGTCCGTACCGAAGCAGGAACGCCGGCGGCAAAATTATTAATCGTGCCTGTCGACGGAGAACGCATCGGCGAAGCTCACGCGGTTGATATTCCGGGCTTTGAAAATCATTCCATCTATGCACCGCGTTGGAGCCCCAAAGCGGACCAGATCGCATTTATCGCAAATCCACTTGGCCCCTTTCAACTCTTCCGATTTAAGCTGAATTCCAAAGATCGTCCACAACCCATCGCCGGTCTGCTGGAACAGCCCGATCATTGTTCGCTCGCTATTTCACCCAGTGGCCGCCTCGCTTATTCCAGCATCTCTCTTGATACCAATGTGTGGAAGTTGGACTTGCGCAATCCGGCAAAAGCCAAGGCCCTGACTGAAACCACAAGACGAGAGTATTCGCCGCAATATTCTCCCAGTGGAGACCGCATCGCCTTCATGTCTGATCGTACTTCGCGATTGCAAATCTGGACTGCAAACCCTGACGGTACAGACCCGCGCCAGATCACCTTCATGGAAGGCACCTATACAACATCGCCCAGTTGGTCGCCCGATTCGCAAACGATCCTCTTCGACTCAAAGCCCGGTGAAAGCTCCGATATCTATGCGATTCCGCGCGAAGGCGGCACGCCAGTCCAACTGACCAGGGAACCATCGATTGACGCCAATCCTGTGTTCACGCCCGATGCCAAATCAATTCTTTTTTCTTCGAATCGATCCGGACAAATGGAAGTGTGGAAAATGTCAGCCAAGGGCGAAAACTCTACAAAATTTACGTCTGCTGGCGGCAAGTTTCCGATGATCAGCAACGGGCGTGTGTATTTCCGCAAGGAAGATACTTCTGTGTGGAGCATGCCTGTTTCAGGCGGGGCAGAGAAGTTGGAAATTGAAAAGGCTTTCGGTTTCGCACCCGCGGCAAAGGGCATATACTTCTTTACCGCTGCAACCCGGGGGAAACTGCTTTTTCTAAATACCGCAACTCATGCACGGCAGGAAGTGGCAACTTTCACAAAACAACTTTTCCCCGTGCTGGGGCTTTCGCCAGACCAGGCAAGCGTTCTATTTTCACAAGCCGATAATCGCAATCACGATGTGGTTGTTGTGGACAACATCTGGTAGCTGCGCAGCTTCTCCAGTTGCTGGTAGTGCGGTGTAATCCATTGCGCCACTGCATCACGAATCTGCTCTGTAGCTGCCTCGCGCTTTTGCACTGAATCGCTTGCAAATTGCGCGTCAGGCTTCTTCGCATTGAAGCGCGATGTTTGCTTCATCGTGTCCAAATCGGTCTCGTTCCAATGCAATTGAAAATGGGGGCCCAGCCTTGCGGGCACCGCCTCAGGCAGCTCTGAATAGTTCATCAACAGGGCCGGACTGTGCTGATGAAATGTGGCCGCCATCTCACAAAGTTTGCCCAACACCCGCGCCGCTACCTCCGCTGCCGGCATCGCATTCAATTGCTGCACCGGCACTCCGGTAATCCGCTGCGACAGCGGCCCTGCAATGGTTCCAAACGAAGACCGCTTCATAGTTCCAACCATCACTTCCACTGGATCACGGTATAGAAACACCCAGGGCACATCAGGAAAAACTTGCCGCACAATGGGCAGGTCCTGCATGCTCCAGGAATCGAACTTCACAAACACTCGCTGCTGGGCGTCGGTTCGTGGCTGGGTAAGCGCACTGATCATCCACTGGAAATATAAAGCCCGATGCTCATCGGCAACTCCGCCGTAGCGCTGCTCAATCCGCAACATGGCATCCAGCGGCGAAGGCTCAGACAACACCAGATTTTCAGCATGAGCACCCAGCATCCGCGCAACCAAGGTAGAGCCGCAGCGCGACATGTGAAAGACAAAACCGGCGGGCGGTAGGCCGGGGCTCTGCACTGCAAAATCGCGGAGGGCATCTAGCCGAGTCTCACGGCGGAACAACAAATTGAAGGGCCGATTGTAAACGCGATTTATCGTCTCTTCAAAAAACGGCTCGGTAAAATGCTGCCCGCCCATGTAGCACCAATCAATCACTGGGCCGTCTTGAAACCATCGGACGTTGGCTGGAATCCACCCTAATAGGCTCATCGTTCGAGCCACCGTTGAAGCCACAGCGTGCGGCTTGTCTTCATCATCTGCTGCAGCCCTGTAACGGAAAGATCGCCACAGTGCTGCTGCACCATGGCGATCAATTCGGGCTCCGTACTGGCTTTCGACAGCTTCTCCATCAACTCAGAATCAGCGAAAACCAAACTGCGAAAGTGCTCGATTTCCATTACGTATTTTCAAGCGCGGTAACAGGGTCGATCATCGGCCATAGCAATAAACCAAGTACATAGGAGCCGACCATTGTGTAGAAGAAGATCGTCCAATTGTCGCCGGTGGCCTGCAACACATAGCCGCCAAATGCCGGCGCAACCGCACCCGCCAGATTGCCAACCATGTTCATTGATCCGCTCAAAGTGCCCGCGTATTTGCCGCCAATATCCATACAGGCGCCCCATGCTGGAGGCATCACGATGTCGTTAAAGAAGCTCGACATGCCAATGCAAATCATCGCCAACAGAGGATCTTCAATTTGCATAAAACTAAATACCAGAATTGCCGCGCCGCCAAAACCAACACAGGAAAGCACTCGGCGAGTTTGCCTCATATCGCCAGTGAAGTTGGTGATCCAAGGTGCAATCAACCCGCTGACCATGCATCCGATACCGCCCAAAAATAAAGGCAGGATCGAAAGAACCGCGCTATATTCCGGGCTCAAATGCTTCTTTTCTTGCAGGTAAGTTGGCAGCCAGGTGATGTAGAAATACCACGAATACGAAAGCAGGAAGTATTGCAACCATAGCAGCAGAACGCTGCGTGAAGTGATCAGTTTCATCCAGGGCACGTTGCCGTGTCCACCGCCGGAATCTGCCGCATCGCCAATGATTGCAAGCTCCGCAGCATTCACCGAGGGGTGATCTTTCGGATTGTCGCGATACCAATAATAGAAGGCTGCGGCCCATACAGTGCCCATCAAACCAAAAATCACAAAGGCCGTACGCCAGTCCACAATCTTGAAAATTGCCACAACCAGAATTGGTGTGAACGCTCCGCCCCAACGTGCCGACATCCACATAATGCCTTGTGCCCGCACTCGTTCGCCAACAGGTAACCACGTAGTAAATGATTTCGTTAAATTCGGAAAGCAACCTGCCTCGCCAGCACCAAATAAAAAGCGCGCCACTTTGAGCGACGTCAGATTCCACATGAAGCCAGTTGCTGCTGTGAATATTGACCACCAAATTACAATGCGCATCAAAACTTTGCGCGGCCCCATCTTGTCGCCCATCCAACCACCGGGGATTTCAAACAACGCATAAGCTAATGCAAAGGCGCTAAACACCTCGCCCATCTGTGTACGAGTAAGCCCGAATTCTTTTGTGATGATCGGTGCTGCCTGCGAAATACAAACACGGTCAATGTACGAAAGAACGGCCAGCGTTACTGCAAATGCAATAACCTTGTGCCGGGCGCCAGTAGCCTTTACGGCTTGTGATGGCATCAAATTTCCACCTCCAGCTCCACTTGGAGCCAATTCATATAAGCTTCCGAGCCTACCACAATGGGCAGTGCAATCACTTCAGGAACCTCGTAAGAGTGTACCGATTTTATGGCTTCGGCGAGTGAATCAAATAACGGCCGGCTACTCTTGATCACCAGCATCGTTTCGCTGGATTGTTCAATCGCACCCTGCCAGCGGTAAACACTCTGAACCCCAGGCAAGATGTTCACGCATGCAGCCAGTCGCTGTTCGATCAAATGACGCGCAATCCGATGAGCTTCCTCAGCGCTTGACGCTGTTGCAAGAACTACGATTTTGTCCGTCATTATCCGATTAATTTTAGCGAGAACTGAATCACGCGCGGTTGATTGCCTTGAGCATTCACCTGACCAAACTGGACGTTGCCCAGCGATGTATTCGGTGGTGCAAATCGTACTGTGTTTGTCAGGTTAAAGTACTCGCTGCGGAATTGTAATGTAAGCCGTTCCTTGATCTTGAAGTTCTTGCTGATGGTTGCGTCAACTTGCCCTGTTCCATCGCTGCGCAAATCGTTAAAAGTACGGCCTGCATTGCCGAAAGTGTAGTTTGGCGGATTAGTGAACTGCGACGTATCAAACCAGCGCTGCGAATTTCGGCTATCAATCTTCGCACTCACGCCAGTCCAATTCGGACGCTGTCCGCCACCTTGCGAAAACGTGTTGTTCACGTTCGAAGAAATCCCAAGCGGGCCGCCACTGAAGGCAGACCAGATTCCTGAAGCTTGCCATCCACCGAGAACGGCGCGCTTGATGCCTTTGCTTGACTTAAAGAAAGGCAATTCATAGACGGCATTCACAATAAACCGGTGCGTCTGATCGCTGATGCTCACGCTCTTATCCGCAGCCAGGTTGTACCAATTCTGAAATCCGCCGCTGCCCAAAGTCTCGCCAGAGAAACCGGAATTGCCCGTTTCCATAAGCTTCGACCAAGTGTAGCTGACAAGAAGATTCAGACCATTGGCATAGCGTTTTTCGGTCTTCATTTCCAGTGCATGAAACGATGAAGATCCCCAGCTTCCGTTTTGCGAAGCCACTGCGTCATATTGCGGAAAAGGCCGCAGCAGCTGTGCTCTGGCCACCGTAGCGCTTGCTAGATTACCAACCTTTATCTGCCCGAAAAACGGATTGGCCACCGTCTCGCGAAGCTTGTCGCCTAGGGCCAATTGATCTGGCCCCAGTTGATTGAACTGGC
This sequence comes from Bryobacterales bacterium, assembly GCA_038220135.1. Taxonomy (GTDB): domain Bacteria; phylum Acidobacteriota; class Terriglobia; order Bryobacterales; family Bryobacteraceae; genus JANXSF01. The sequence goes on from JBBRJC010000066.1 coordinate 9,555, forward strand.
GGCTTTCAAACTGATTCAAACCGCGGCTGCCCGCATAGCCGATTTCAAAAAGTATGTTCTTCGGCAACTCCTGTTGAATATTGAAATTCCATTGGCCGCTGTAGGGAGAAACATTGCTGCGGTCGAAAAATTGAATTGCCTGGCCCAATAGTGTGGAAAGCCCCAAGCTGTTGCCGGTTGGTTTGTTGAAGCCAGTGGGATATGGGTTTGACCAATTGACTAAAGGATTCACACCGTCCTGGCTGGTTACGATGCTGGTAGTTGCGGCATAGCCACTAACTCCAAACGCACCAGCACCACCGCCAAGCCCGGTCAATCCTGCATAGAACAATCCACCGCCGGTGCGGATCACCGTATGGTTGGTCAGCTTAAACGCAATTCCTGCGCGTGGGCCAATGTTGTTGCGATCTGGATTGGCATTGAATCGCGACATACCATTTACGGCGACGAAGGTGAGTCCGCCCTTCAAATCAAACCCGCTCACTTTTAGCGGAGAAGCCACATTGAAATCGAAATTGGAGAGTTGATTGAAGCGATCCGTGCGAGGTGATTCATATTCGTAGCGCAGCCCGAGGTTCACCGTAAGCCGTGGTGTTACTTTCCATGAATCCTGCACAAACAGGCCATAATATTTAGTTGTTTGCGCCAGTGCCGGCGCAGGCGTCACGCTGCCCGAAGGAATGCCGAGCAGGAAAGTTGCCAAGCCTGAACCTGCAGTGGCACTGGCTGCAGTCGCATTCGGACCCTGTGTCCAGGTGGGCGCAAATCCAAAGTTCGTTGCCGTGTCTCCGGTCTGCTGGCCATTGAATTGAATCACTCGATATTCGCCGCCAAACTTCAACGAATGCTTTGCCAGATTCTTCGTCATGCTTGTTTGTGCGGCAAGTGTAGTGTTGCCAAACTTGATCAAATCGGTGGCTCCAATCAATCCGCCAACGATGCTGTTTGGTACCGATCCAGCCACGCTATATCCGTTAATGATGATCGCTGGAAAAGAAAGCGGGTCTACCATCCCTTCGCGCATAGAAGCCGGCAGGCCAAGTTGTGTGATGTCGAAATTATCGGAATAAGGCCGTCGCGCATTGATTAGCCGTGTGATTGAAAAGCGCGCGGTGCCA
>JBBRJC010000067.1:0-10654 GCA_038220135.1 Bryobacterales bacterium
GCTGCCGCAGTTGCTCCACTTGGCGGTGCAAACCCTCGTTCTCGCAACGCAACGCTTCCCAATCCAGTGCTTGCCGTTCCGGTCCCGAAACTCGTGGCGTGGGTATCATCGCTATAAAACATTTAGCGTCTCAAATGTTTCAACGGTTGTCCACTCAATTCTTCACCGAGTGCCTGACCCACCTGAACTATTACATCTACAGCTTGTCTTTCGGCGGCCCATACAGCCCAAGCCGCGAACTGAAAACTCCAGCTCGCTGGTTCCAACCCTTCGCTCGTGCATTTCCCCCTACCGCAACCCCACCAAAAATTCCCGCAACTTCTTCTCCGCCTCAACCACCGGTGCCGCCTTAAAACTTGGCGCCGGCATATCTTTCCCATGCCACGCCGCGCCCCGCGCATACACCGCTATATAATCCCAAACAACCTTCCCATTAACCAGGCTTTCCGTACCCACAAGCGGCGCTTTGTCTTTCATCAACTCCGGTTGTGCCAACGCCGAAACCAGCAATCCCTTGTCATAAAATTGCGCCACCCGCTTATCGAAAATACGGGCCATCGTTCCCGTAATTGGTGGTGCCCAGTCGCTATCCAGCACCGGCTCCCACACAATCATCCCGTGCAACTTCAGCTTCTCATTCTCCCCAAGAACTTGTTCCACTGCAGAGGCCCCCTGCAGACACTTTAGTCATGTGGGTGAGAACAACGCCACAATGCGGATCTTGTCCACATGTTCGTTGAACTCACTTTGAAACTGATGAATGTTCTTCGCATTCAGCGTCACCAGTTTTGGCTGACCCTCGGGTGTTGACCCCGGCGTGTAGATGTACCACACCGACGCTGCAAGCAACCCCAGCATCGTCACCAGCCAGGCAAAAAACCATTTCTTGTTCATTTTGTTGTTAACCAGTTTGCCAGAAAATTAGCGATCTGTTGTGGCAGAACAATCATTGCGGTAACCAAAATGGTCGCCAGTCCAACGATCATCATCTGCACCGGACTCCTGCGCTCACACCGTGGCGCAAACGCCATCTGATATATCGCCCATCCAAGACACACCGCCGAGAGCCCAAGCAGGTAAGGCTGCATCGGCTGTATCCATTGCCCCGCCGCCGCCAGCGTGCCCGAAGCCGCAAGTATGCCCAACGGCAGACAACAGCTACTGGCCGCGATCACACTGATCAATGCGGCCACACTACTTCCAACAATGCCCTTGGATTCGCTCACAGATCTCAGTTTACCTGGCGCGTCAAATGTTTACGAATCCGCTCCACCGCTTCCCGCAAATTGTCCTGCGAGTTGGCGTAACTGAATCGCAAATATCCTTCACCAAAACTGCCAAATGACGGTCCACTCAAACACGCCACGCCCGCTTCATACAGCAGCTCATCCGCCAATTGCCGCGACGTCCGCCCGGTGCCTGTAATATTTGGAAACGCATAAAACGCGCCTTGCGGCTTCCGGCAACGAAACCCCGGCAGAGTATTCAATCCATCAATGAAAATCTCGCGACGTTTCGTGAATTCCTCTACCATCGCCTCGGCCTCATCCTGTGGACCATCAAGCGCCGCAATTCCTGCACGTTGCGTAAAGCTCGCCGTACACGAATTGGAATTCACCATCAGCTTGTTCACCGCATCAACCAACCACACAGGCATCACGCCGTAACCAAGCCGCCACCCGGTCATCGCATAAATCTTCGAAAATCCATCGAGAATAATCGTCTTCTCCTGCATCCCCGGCAGGCTCGCAATGGAGAGTGGCCGTTCTCCGTAATAGATGCGCGAATAAATTTCGTCAGAAAGTACAATGATGTCCCGATCCCGAACCATATCCGCAATTGCCCGAATATCATCCGCCGGTATCACGCCGCCAGTAGGGTTCTGCGGCGAATTCAAAATCAGCATCTTCGTCTTGTCCGTGATGCTGTCTTTCAAAATATTTAAATCGAAGCTGAAATCACGATCTTCCACCAGCGGAATCGGCACAGGCTTTGCGCCGCAAAATCCAATCATCGACTCATAAATTGGAAATCCCGGATTTGGATAAATCACTTCATCGCCAACATCCAGCAGCGCCAGCATCGGGAAAAATAGAATCGGCTTGCCGCCCGGCACCACGCAAACATGTTCCGGTCCCGCCGTAATCCCGCGCGTTTGGGAAATGTGCCGCGCAATCGACTGCCGCAATTCCGGATACCCTTGCGTTGGTCCATAATGCGTCCAGCCTTGGTCTAGCGCATTCTTGCCTTCGGCAATAACGTGCGCAGGCGAGGGGAAATCAGGCTCCCCAATTTCCAGATGCACAATATTTTTCCCTTGTGCTTCCAGGTTTCTGGCTTTCAGCAAGACCTCAAATGCGGTCTCGATCAGGATACGGTTCATTCGATCTGCTAGCTGCATGGTTCGAATCTAGTTTAAAACCTTCGAGGCCGGTCTGTGTAGACCGGCCTCTCTGTTAAACCCGAACCGATGCATCCAGCAGTTACTTTTCAAGTTGCAAGTTGTTCACAACCGAGAACACACCCGAAACTGAATTCGCCTGTATCCCGGCAATCGTACGATCCATTTCACGCGTCACCACACCTTCCAGCGTCACATTGCCATTCTTCACAACAACGTGAATTGAAGGATTCGCACCAATTGCATAACGGTTCAACGCAGACTGCCCATATACCGAGCGGGCAACGCGCAAACGTAGACCATCATCAAAGAAGGAAACCGGCAGAACCTCAATTTCGTTCGATACTGCCGTCACGCCCTCAATGCGTTTCACCACATTCCCGGCGTCCGATTTCAGCACCGGCCGGCTCGTTTGGCCAAGCAAGGTTACCGTGCTACCATCCACACGAAATTGTAGATTGTCGAAGATCCCGTAGTAGGGAAGCATGATCAGTTCATGACGTACCTTCGATTCAATATACCCATTCGCCTGGTTAGAATTTGGTGATGAGGCGATGGCCAATGTTGCCGCCATCGTCAAAGCAATTGTCAGTGTTGTTAATTTGTTTTTCATTTTTCGGCCTCACACAGATAAACGTGAAAGACGTTCAATCGGTTGCGAAATGGCCGCGTTTTTACGATGCTTTTACAAACTGGTGGATTACCACCGCATGGTTGAAAACACCCATTCTATTCAGGAAAACTGATGGTTGCCTGTTCCAGCGCATTCAAATCAGCCTGGTTTCGAGCTGCCAAAAGGTCTGGTGCCTGAATCGCCCGCGGCGTGGTTTCCACAGGCAGCGGAGCCGGAATTTCATCACCCGTACCAGCACCCAATTCCTTGAAGCGCCGGGCTGAACTTAGCACCCGCGTTTCAAGTGTGGCCACTGCCCGATTGAACGCCAGGTTCGTCTTGTCCAAATTTTTATGTACGTCTTCAAAGTGTTCGGCCATCACACGCAGCCGCTCATACAGCGCCTTCCCAAGATCGCGAATTTCCTCTGCATTGGCCGACATCTTTTCCTGCTTCCACCCATACGCCACCGCCTTCAGCAACGCGATCAACGTTGTCGGAGTAGACAGAATCACACGCCGCTCCACACCGAATTCGATCAGCGAAGGGTCCTGTTCCAATGCCGCAGAAAAGAAAATCTCCCCCGGCAAAAACGCCACCACAAATTCCGGCGACTGCTGAAATTGATCCCAATACGATTTACTTGAAAGCCGCGTCAAATGCGTGCGAATTTGTTGCGCATGGGCCTGCATCCGCTCCGTGCGCACCATCAAATCCACCGCATCAATCGCCTCAAGGTACGCCGACAACGACACCTTTGAATCCACCACCACACAACGATCATTCGGCAGCTTCACAATCATGTCCGGGCGGATGCGCCCTTGCTCGGTGTCCAGCGTTAGTTGCTGCTGAAAGTCGCAATACTCCAACATGCCCGCCATCTCCACAACACGCCGCAATTGAATTTCGCCCCAACGTCCACGCGTTGCCGGCGCGCGCAAGGCATTTACAAGATTTGCAGTTTCAGAATGCAATTGCGCCTGTGTGAATGCCAGCGACTGCACCTGCTGCACCAGACCGGCATAGGCGCCCGTCCGTGCTTTCTCCAAGTCAATGATGCGGCAATCCACCTTGTCCAGTGATTCTTTAATTGGTGCCAGCACGGCCGAGATCTGATTTTGCCGCCCTTCCAAATCTGCCTGTGCCGATTGTTGAAAGCGCGACAACGTCTGCCCTGCCAGATCCAGAAAGGTTTGATTGTTGTTCTTCAGCGCATCAGCCGCCAGCGCCTGAAAGTTATTCATCAACTGTGCCTGAGCCTGTTCCAACGACTGCAACTTTTCATCAGCCATCGATTTTGCAGCATCCAGCTTCGCCTCAGCCGTTGCCCGCCGGTCGGCTTCATGGCGCGTTTCAGAAAGTAGCTTTTCCGACAGCTTCTTTTCATGATCCAGCATCACTCGCAACTCGTCCACTTGCGCTTCCCGCGATCGCAGACGTTCCGCAAATGCCGCCTGCTCAGCAAGCAGTCCGGCCTTAGCCTGATCATAGGTATTGTTGGCTCGAAAGCGCATCGCCAGATACCCGGCAGTCACGCCAACCCAAAAAATCGCAAATACCAATAATCCAATCGTCGTCTGATCCATAAACAAATCTTCCTGTTTATGTATTGTAGGCTTTTGTCGTCAAGAATTCGATGAGGGAAATGCTCGAAAGGCATAGCCCAAAAAAACTCATAGTTTGTCAGGCGTTCAGACTACGTTAAGGAACACTGTAACTTACCCATAAGAGCTATCAATTAGGCCGTGTGCGGCGTCTGCTCACCCAGCAACGTCGCCAACCCGCGCACTCCACAATGCCGCTTCAAGCGCTCCCGCAACTCACCACGGGCTCTCAATAACCGCGACTTCACCGCCGGTACAGAAATGCCCAATTCCTCGGCCACTTCCGGCAAACCCTTGCCTTCAATGTCACGCATCAACAAAGCCGTGCGCAGCAGTGGCGGAATCCGGTTGATCTCAGCCCGCAAAATTACCAGCAATTGCTCTTTCCCCAGCGCATCTTCCGGCGTGTTCCGCGTGTCCACAGGCTCGCGCAAAAACGGCCTTTCCTCGTCGGAAACTTTATGTTCCAACGACACCACTGGCTGACGCTTCTGCTTACGCAACCGCATCAGACATTGGTTCACCACGATTCTTGTAAACCAGGTTGAAAAACGCGCCTGCTCGTGAAAATTTCCAACATGTTGCCACGCTTTGAACGATGCGGCCTGTACCTGATCTTCGGCCTCTTCACGGTCATGAAGGATCGAATAAGCAAGTTTCACGGAATAAGGCATGGTTCGCTCCAGCAGCTCCCCAAATGCCTCTTTATCGCCGCTTTTTGCCAGTTCAACTAAGGTGGTGTCTTCCGATTCAAACATTGGACGGTAGGAGGATTGATGCATGGTAATGTCTCTGCATCCATACTCCCCCGGATTTGACCCAGAGTAAAGTAAAAATTTCAGTATTGGGAAAAGTCGTTTCAGTGGTATAAAAATATAGGCGGTAACTTTAAGTATGGAAGAAACAAGCGAACAATCGATCCAGCGCATCCTCGGCACCTACAACATTGGCAGAAAAATCCGGCAACTCCGGATGAAGAAGAAAATTGCCTTGATCGACCTTGGCAAGCACACCGGACTATCGGCCTCGATGCTCTCACAGTTGGAAAACGGCAAGCTCAACCCCACGCTGGGCACCCTGACCCGTATTTCCATGGTGTTTGACGTCGGTCTCGATCATTTCTTCAGCGAATCGCAGGAACGCTCCATCGCCATCGATCGCGCCGGTTCCCGCATGCGATTCCCCGACCGCCGCGATAAACCCGTGCCATCTTACTTCTTCGAATGCCTCGCATTTGACGCCATGAATAAGAATATGCAGGCCTATGTCGCAGAGTTTCCAATGCGGCAGAATGAAGGGCGCGACGATCACGTCCACGATGGTGGCGAACTGCTATACGTCATCGAAGGTTCACTGCTGCTGTATTATGAGGAGGAAGAAATCACGTTGAACGCCGGTGATAGCGCCTATTTCGATGCTTCCAAACCGCACGCCTACCGTGGTTTGGGCCCGGCAGCAACTAAAGCACTTGTAGTCACAACCGCCCCGCGTTCAATCTAGCGGGTAATCTGACTAAACTCAAACTGCCCCAAGGCTAGCCCGCGCGCCTGCAATTGCGCCGCACATTCAGACACCGAATCGCCAAACGCCGCAATCCGCCGCAACGGTAATGTTACAGGCGAATAAACTTCAATCGCGATCCATTTTCCGGCAAGTTCGCGCCGTTCGGTCAAAGAGAGTTGATCAGGCACGCGGCCTAAAAGATTTTCGACAGTCACTCTATTGAGCTTAGAACTTCTTCAGCTCTTCTGCCAAGGCCTTTGCACCCTTGCGCCGGTAAAGATCGGTCAGACGCTGTTCTTCCGGTGAAGGTGCGGCAACCCGCGCCAACCGCGGATCTTCCAGCGACGCGCGGCTGGGAATCCAAACCTCACCATCGGCATATTCCACGTGATTCACAAATCCTGTCATACCCTGAATTGTGACCGGCGATCCACCATCGGAAAACTTCAAGGACGCCTTCTGATCAATATGCCCCATCCCACCCGGACTCAGCATCAAGTCAGCAGGCAGCGATCCTGCCAGAAACTCACGCCCCCCGGAATCCTTTACAATCCAACCAATGTCCATAAAACGCACAGCCCTGCTCGATTTATTGCGGACGGTAAACTCCGGCATATGCGCCGAATTCACAGCAACTTTGGCCGAACCAGCCATAATGTCGATCGGTGCATCAGGCATCCTCAGAAACGAAAACTGCACTTGGCGGTTTTCCGCCGCAGCCGTCGCAGGCATGCCTATCAGCCCACGAGCCATCTGCACATCCACCTTCGGCCGCTCCGCCTGATGCTGCAAACTGGTCAGCACCTCTTTTTGCAGTCCGTCCAGACCCCTAGCTTCCAAAACACTCTTAAAGTATTTCCGGTCCCGGCGCGCTTCCATTTCCCACAGCAGCATCGAACGGCGTGAATTCAGCCGGTTGTCGCCCAGAAAACTTAAGTCTTCAAACAACACCCCATCCAGCCGCACCCGCACCAGTGATCCGCCATTGCCATCGAGCGGGCGCAACAACCGCATGTCGATTTTCACCGGGAAGTTTTCTTTAGGACCAACATCCAGACTTGCCAAAGAAATCGAACCCTTGCCCCCAGGTGTCACATCCTGCGCCAGCACCAGCAACGTAACCGCGCGGATCCGCTTGTTCTGCAAATTCTTCAACACAATCGAACTTTTCAGATCGATCACCATCGCCCCGCCGCGCGCCGTGGTCTTGCTCTCGCCCCAATTGGAACTCACAACCGCCAGCGGTGCATCAGCCCCAAATTCAATGCGCGGATCAAGCGGTGACTGCGCCCAAAGCGCCCCAACCGCCATCGCCGCAACGGCAAATTTAGTCAACATATACATTGGTGATAGCCACCTGTCCAGTTTCCGCATCAACGTAACGGGAACTGGCTGAACCCTTCATATCCACAGTCGTAAACGATGCTTTCTCGTCCCCACGCTGCATCATTGTCATCGTCGTCTGCCCTTGCTTCCATTCAATGCCGCCAGCCCTTGCTTCCAGCAACACAGCCGGATTATTGATCCGCTCCGCACGCGAGAAACTAAGATACCAACCCATCAAAGCCACCAGAACAATCGCCGCCATCGCTACTGCCGGCCGCCAATCAAAGGTGACGCGCGCCTCAGGTTTGCGGAATCCGGAAATCGCCCGCGACGCCTCAACACCAACATTGATGTTGCCCTGCATTTGCCCGGAAAGCCGCGTCCAATTCACAAACTCCGGCAACTCCAGCGCTTCCGCGTGGGCAGCCGTCATGCCTTGTTTCAATGCCGCAATTTCCGCACGGCAATGTTCACAACCCCGCAAATGCCAGCCAACGGAGATGGCTTCAATCCAACCAAGATCGCCGCCTGCGTCCAGTGCCAACGCCTGTTCACTCGGATGTGTCATGCCTTCCTCCTTTCCAAATATTTCCGGAACTTGATGCGCGCATTCGCAATGTGGCTGCGCACGGTCGCCTGGCTGCAGTTCAATTCCCGCGCCACTTCCTCAGCCGGCATCCCTTCCACATCGCGCATCATCAACGCCAACCGCTCACGTTCAGTCAATTGATCCAGGCCACCTTCCAGATACCGCCGCTTTTCTGCAAGTAGTACCTGCGCCTCCGGGTTCGCCTCATGCGCCGTTGTCAGCGGTTCCACCAGGTCATCAATATCAGTAAAATGCGCTCGACCGTTCTTACGCAAAAAATCGATGGCAGTATTGGCCGCAATGCGGCTCAGCCAGTGCGCCGCTTTTTCCGGATCTTTCAGTTGGTCGCCATGCTGCAGCGCTTTGATAAAGGCTTCCTGCGTTAAATCCTGCGCATCAGCCACGTTACCCACTTTGCGGTATATCAGAACAAAAATCCGGCGCATGTGTAACGAGATAAACTCGTTTTGGCGATCCTGTGCGATCGCCTCCGTCGAAGTTGTTCCCGTAGCCTGATCGCTCATCAGATAATCAGTTCCCAGTGCGGGCAGCATTTGGCTCCTACACGATTTGACGATGAAGAGTTCAAAAGCGTGTAGGCCGAATCGAAGTGCTAATTTAATTATATGAGACCTGTTGCTGTTGCCGGAATCGGCAAAACCGCTTTCGGAGCCTTCGCCGATAAGGATTTACGTACCTTGGCCGTCGAAGCCGCCCGGGCCTGCCTTGCCGATGCCGGTGTTGAGCCCTCTGCGGTCGACGCTTTTTACCTCGGCAACTTCGCCGGACCCAGTTTTGTAGGCCAAAATCACTTGGCCCCCTATATCGCCGGTGAACTAGGCCTGGGCAATGTGCCCGCAACCCGATTTGAAGCCGCCTGCGCTTCAGCCGGTGCCGCATTCGCCCACGCCTGGTCAGCGGTAGCAAGCGGAATGCATGAAGCCGCTCTGGTGGTTGGGGTCGAAAAAATGACCTCCCAAACCACCGCCAAAGTAGCGGAAATCCTAGCCGCAGCCGGCGACGTCCAAAGGGAAGGGAAGGCCGGCGCCACCTTTCCCGCCCTATTCGCAATGATTGCCCGCCGCCACATGTACCAATACGGCACCACTCGCGAACACCTCGCCGCAGTGGCCGTAAAAAATCACGCCAACGGTGCCAAAAATCCCCAGGCGCACATGCGAAAAGTAGTCACCATGGAACAAGTGCTGGCCGGAAAACCAGTTGCCGACCCTCTAACCGTCTACGATTGCTCTTTGGTAAGCGACGGTGCCGCGGCAATCCTCATCATGTCCGCAGACCGCGTCAACGCCCATAACCGCGTGCAAGTTCTAGCCTGCTCCCAGACTTCCGACCACCTTGCGCTTGAGGATAAGGCTGACATAACCAGCCTCCCCGCAGTCCGCCTGGCCGCTGAGCGCGCCTACAAAATGGCCGGTCTTACCGCAGCCGATATCGACCTCGCCGAAGTGCACGACTGCTTCACCATCGCCGAAATTCTAGCGATGGAAGAACTAGGCTTTTGCCAAAAAGGGGAAGGCGGTCCTTATGTAGCAAGCGGTGCAACCACGTTGACCGGTGCTAAGCCCGTAAACACCAGCGGCGGATTAAAGAGCAAAGGACACCCGGTAGGCGCAACTGGAGTAGCCCAATTATGTGATCTGGTAATCCAAATGCGAGGCCAGGCCGGCGAGCGCCAAGTGCCCCGCAATCGCATAGGCCTCGCCCAAAACCTCGGCGGATCCGGCGCAACATGTGTAGTGACAATTTTAGGAGCGGTGTAAATGAAAGGCACAGTGTACACAGAAACAGTAGTCTGGATGCCACCCGAGCAATTCGTGGCCGACGCCCCGTACCAGTTGGTGATCATTGATGTGGAAGGCGGCAAGCGAATAACCGCCCGCATCACAGGCGAGCGAGTCCAGATCGGCGATGCCGTGGACTTGGCCGACACAATGGATGGAATTGCCTATTTCAAGCGCTGTTAAACCTGAATTCCGAAGTTGGACAAGTCTCTTAGGCAACTGTGCCTCGTCGGCACTCCCGACGCTCTTCGATCAGGAATTTAGGAACAACCCTTGGTGCGATGTCCATCCGAGGCACCGAAATCTAACTCACAGAGCAACTTCGCAATTCAGGCAGCGTGCGGTTCGCAATGACAATCCGACTGGATCAACCATCGCTAATCTCTACGAAGGATGGAAAAATAATCCCTTTTTTATTACTCATCCTAACTCAATCATTTTGCAGGTCAGTCTACGCGACAGACTCCCTCAGCGTAATTCGCAATCGGCTATCGGAGGTACAGGAATCTTCGAAGCGGAGTAGCCCGGCAAGCACAGCCCATCACATAGCTTCTCGATTCAGACGAAAGAAAGGCGCGGGCCTTTATCTATTTCTTCATTTTGCCAACGCGCCACCAACACACACTTCACATTCTTCCAGTCGCGATCGCTCAGGTGACCGATAACAGACAACTCCGTGCGATGGACGGTCAGGACGTACATGCGAAAGTGGGACTCCGCGCGGAGCCCAGCGCTCTCCCAGTCCTGGAGGGTGTAGTCAGTGGATGCAGGTGGCTTGGGTGGTCGCGTTGTGAGAATCCCCACCAGTACATCAGG
>JBBRJC010000068.1:0-10644 GCA_038220135.1 Bryobacterales bacterium
CATCCTTGGCCGGCGACAATCAGGGTTCGCTCTACGTGATGTGGCGGAATGTGATCGACGGCAATCGTGATATGTACGTTGCAAAATCCACGGACGGCAACAAGTTTGAAGCCGCAAAGAAGCTGGGTGAAGGTAGCTGGAAATTGAATGCCTGCCCGATGGATGGTGGTGGATTAAGCGTCGAGAACGGTCAAGTGACATCGGCGTGGCGTAGGGACGGCGACGTATTCGTGACCGAACCCGGCAAGCCGGAGCGCAAGGTTGGCAGCGGCAAGGATGTGGCCGTGGTGCGCAGCAAGCAAGGCGTATTTGTGGCGTGGACGAAGGACGGCGGGATACAACTGATGACCCCAAAATCCGCCGAACCGATCCAGGTTGCAGCGGAAGGCGCATTTGCGAACTTGCTGGCGTTGCCGGACGGCTCAGTAATTGCTGCGTGGGAAGCACATAATTCAATCGAGACTACGCGCATTAAGTAGGGAAATAAGTCCATTCACTTGGATTTAGAAACTATATTTGTTCGCAGCTGAACAATTTGCAGTAATCGCTCCGTCGCTCGCCGAAGTAAAAACTTAAAGAGAAGGGTCCAGATGAGCTGACCAATAATGAACCAGTGCTAGGCAGCATCGCGTGTGGGATCGGCGTTACAGCCGTGATGTCTGCGGCCGCGGTCGCGCTGTTTGGACTCTCAAACCATCAGGGCACTCCGGTTGTATCGCAGGTTCTCTGCGGTCTCGCTGTGATCGCAGCAACGCGCTTCTACCCGGCTCTCCGTTCGGACTTCTGGCGCTATTAGCGCCGGATTCTTAGTGCTGACCGCGCTCGGCGATGTAGTGTTCTACACCTTCGTTGCCCATCGAGTTCTAGCCCGAAGAGTCAGAAGTTCAACTCCTAGCGCTGCAGCTCGATCACTATTTACTTGCGGGCGATGCTCTTATCCAGCGACGCCATGTCATCAAGCGCTCCATTGGTCCGTGCAATCTCCATCAATCCAGTCCAAGTCTCCGCATAGCTTCGGCATGCGGCATACCCTTTCCGCCGTTGCGTTTCAACCAATCATGAGCCTCGGCGACCGCAACCTTCTCTTCTTCATCCTCGGGCTCATCGTCGAAGGGTGCGCTCTGCAAAGCAGCGGTAACCGGATCCACAATCGTTCCAAGAAATTGAACAAGGCCGGAAAGCTGTATCTCCGGCAGCCGGTCAATCCACTGGTGTGCGAGCAGTCGTATTTCAGTAATACAATATTTCCTCCAGACCCAGTTCGCCCAATTCATGAGCTAGAGCGATGAGCTGGCGCTTGTTAAATCTATTATGTTCGAATTCCCAGCTCAGCACCGAAACTAATGCATTCCCACCAACTGGAAAACTATATTTGCCCACCCCTCAACAACTTCCAGCCACCGTGCAGTCAGCCCATTGAACCCCTCTGCTACTTTCAACTCAGTGCAGACCGCCAATCTAAAACGTAGCGATCGGATTCAACGGCGACCCCGTCCCGCCCACCACCGCCAGCGGCGCGGCCGACAGCATAAATTCATAACGGTTCAACTTCGCCGCCACTTTGCTCAACTCTTCCATATCCAGGTTGTCCAAAATCGGCATGCCCATCGCAATCAGCACCAACTGGTGAATCGGCTGCGTCACCCCATCCACCCCCGACGGCAAAACGTCGGACGCACCATCGGAACCCAAAACAGCAACATCCCGCTTCTTCAGCCACGCCGCGCAACTGGCATGCAATCCGGCCGCCTTCTTGCTGATCTCCCACGCCCCGTTCTTTGTTCGTGCAGCCCAGCGCCCCGTATAAATCAACACCACATCTCCGGCACGCACTTTGAGCCCCGTCTTTTTCTCCCACGCATCCAGATCCTCAGGGTAAATCGCCGTGCCTGCCGCCAGGAATGGCACGCCCTTCAACTTGGGAATATCCATCAGAATCGCGCGCGTCAGAATTCCGTTTTTGAACCCCTCAATGGAAAGCTTCTGCGCCCCCTGCTTGTTCAGCTCCTTGGTAGAGAAGCCGTTGTACATCAAACCGTCGTGGAACATATGGCACAACGAATCCATATGCGTGTGCGCAAAGCCGTGGTAGTTTACCGAATAGGAATCAAGATAATACTCGTTGGCATATGCGCCAGCGTCCTCAATGGTGTGCTTGAACGGATTGTTATTATCCGGCCCTGCAACCTTTTCTACGTTGTGCGCAAGCGACACCGAAATGCCCTCATTCACCAGTGCCGCTGCTTCCTTGCGCTTGGCTGGCGTGATCAGGTTGTAGGCGCCAAGCTGATCCTGCTTGCCCCATCGCCCCCAATTGGACAGCTCTTTCATGTAACGGTCGACGTCGGCCTTGGTCGTCTTATGCGGCGCTTGGGCCGATGCCAACATGGCGACCCCAAGGGCCAGGCAAATAGTGAGGGTGACAGGTAGCTTCATATGAGAAGTCTCGATTATAGGAAAAATTTCAACCCGTTGCTTGTAAAAAATTCCGATTCTTATGCCAAAACGTTGCAAATAGGTGTTTTCAGGGTTTGGCCACACTCGTGCATTACATATTCGCAGGAGATTCAAACCATGCAAAACGAAACAACGCAAACGACGACGGCCAGCAAGAAGTCCTTCTGGGCTCCGGTCCTTGGCTTGGGACTAGTTGCAGTCGGTGGTTTTACTGTATATCAGTCAAATCAAATGGCAAATCTGCAGCAGAATGTGGCAGCGTATCAGCGCGAAATTGGCGCTATGCGCAGTAACTTCGCCACTACGGATGTCGAACTCCAAAAGACGCTCGCTGCTGTGAGTGACCAATTGTCGGTAAACAAGACAGAAGCGAATCTGAAGTTGGCAAAGGCTCAGGCTCTTGCCCAGCGTCACGCTGACATTCTAGCCGGCAAAATTGTGAAGGATCAACAGGAGCAAGGCGAACGCATCAACGCTGAGATCTCGCAGGTAAAGCAGACAAATGCGGAATCTGCTAAACAAGCAGCCACGCAGCTCAACGGCATCTCAACCGAAGTTGTTGCCGTCAAAACAGATGTTGCCAGCACCAGGACTGAGCTTGAAAAAACGCTGGTTGATCTACAACGGGTTCGTGGTGACATGGGTGTAATGAGTGGCTTCATAGCTACTAACGGCAAAGAAATTCAAACATTGCGCGATTTGGGTGATCGCAATATCTATGAGTTCAAGCTGTCCAAGAATGGTACGCAGAAAGTCGGTGGTGTCCAGTTGGTCTTGAAGAAGACAGACACCAAGCACAGCCGCTACACGATGGAAGTAATGGCTGACGACAAGCGGGTAGAGAAGAAGGATAAGACAGCCAACGAGCCTGTGCAATTCTATGTTGCCTCGCGTGCTCGCCAACCGTTTGAGATCGTAGTCAACGAAGTGGGCAAGGAAACCATTAGCGGTTACCTGTCCGCACCGAAAGTAGCAGTATCCCGCAATTAGTTGATGCGATTGTTTAGGGGCTCGGTTAACTCCGGGCCCCATTCACTGTTTTAGGAGCCGTACCATGCGCAATATTTTTCTCGCCTCAGTGGCCGCCTTTTCGATGTTGACCTCAGTTGGTTGCGGGGCTCTGGCTCCGGGTGCTCTGACTGAGAGAGTTGCCGGTGGTGACGCCGCCGGCACTTCCTCAAAGCCTTCGCCTTTTTCGCTGGAAGCAGCTCCGCCAGCATACATTGGAGCAGGCAGCAGAGTGTCTATTCGATTGGAGAATTCCCTCTCCACTGACCGCAACAGATCTGGAGACCATTTTGATGGGACGCTGGATTCGGCTATCGAATTGAACGATAAAGTGGTAATTCCCCGCGGCGCCGCTGTAACCGGGTTCGTCAACGAGTCAAAGCCTTCAGGAAGATTCAAGGGGCACGCGGTGCTATCGCTTTCTCTGCGGACAATTGAAATTGCCGGGAAACAAGTGCCCATAAAGACGGCGATGGTGGGCAGCGCAAGCAAGGGTCATCGGAATCAAAATGTAGCATGGGTCGGCGGCGGAGCAGGCTCAGGCGCCATTATCGGAGCACTTGCCGGAGGCGGCCAAGGGGCCGCAATCGGTGCTGGCGCCGGCGCTGCGAGCGGGTTAACAGGTGCCTTTCTAACAGGCAAGAAACAGATTCGAATCCCTGCGGAAGCTTTGATTTCTTTCCGGCTTTCAGAGCCGATTCAATTGACCCGTTAACCTTTCAGAATTCCTTAAGAAAGATTCGGTACCATAACGCAGTGCGCGTTTTAGTGGTGGAAGACGAGGAAACAATGGGCGACCTGCTGCGGCAGGGCCTGGAAGAGCACAACCATACTGTGACGTTGGCACGAGATGGCATCGAAGGTTTTACCGCTGCAAAAGCGGTTCGCTTCGACGCCATTGTGCTTGATGTGATGATGCCCGGAATGGACGGATTCAGCTTTGCCCGTCAGTTGCGCGCCGCACATCAATCGACTCCGATCCTGATGCTCACCGCACGCGATGCCGATTCCGATATTATTCGCGGGCTTGATGCCGGCGCTGACGATTACCTGACCAAGCCGTTTTCCCTGGCGGTTCTTCATGCCCGGCTGCGTGCGCTCACGCGCCGTATCAATTGCCCATCGGTGAATGTGCTGCAAGTTGCTGGTGCGACGCTGGACATCGACTCGCGCCGGGCACATGTTCTGGGTCAGCCGTTACACCTCACCAATACGGAATTTAAACTGTTGGAGTTACTACTTCGCCGCACAGGCCGGGCGGTTTCCCGCAACTCGATCATTGAAGCCGTCTGGGGTTTTGAAGAAGAAGTTGAGGCCAATACTGTAGATGCTTTTGTCAGCCTTTTGCGCAGAAAGCTTGAAGCCGGTGGCCATCCGCGATTGATTCACACGGTGCGTGGCTACGGCTATATTTTGCGGGAGGAGGCATGAGTCCGCATTTAACTGCCTGGTTCGCTCTTAGGGAAAGTATTCATGCAACGGCGGGCAAGGATCTGAAAAATACGGAATGTAAACTTTTGGAGTTGCTACTTCGCCGCACCGGCCGGGTAGTTTCCCACAACTCGATCATTGAGGCCTTCCGGGGTTTTGAAGAAGATGTTGTGGCCAATACCGTCGATGCCTTCGTCAGCCTTTTGCGCAGAAAGCTCGAAGCCGGTGGCGATCCGCGATTGATTCCCACGGTGCGTGGCTACGGCTATATTTTGCGGGAGGAGGCATGAGTCCCCGTTCCATTCGCTTCCGCTTAGCTGCCTGGTTCACCGTGAGTGAAAGTATTCATGTAACAGCGGGCAAGGATTTGAAATATACGGAAGTTAAACTTTTGAAGTTGCTACTTCGCCGCACCGGCCGGGCGGTTTCCCGCAACTCGATCATTGAAGACGTTTGGGGTTTTGAAGAAGATGTCGAGGCCAATACTGTCGATGCCTTCGTCAGCCTTTTGCGCAGAAAGCTCGAAGCCGGCGTCCATCCGCGATTGATTCACACGGTGCGTGGCTACGGCTATATTTTGCGGGAGGAGGCATGAGTCCCCGTTCCATTCGCTTCCGCTTAGCTGCATGGTTCACCGTATTGCTAGCGGCGATCCTGCTGACAGCTGCCATCGGTGCCTGGTTCGCCCTGAGGGAAAGTATTCACGCAACGGCGGGCAAGGATTTGAAATTGCGCATGGCCGCTATGCACGGTTTTCTAGAGAAATTGCTCACCGAACAGGACAATGTGAGCCTTCAAGAGGAGCTAGAGGAAGAAGCTGCCCTCTCGCCGGCAGGCGCTGTTTTTCGTATCGCCAATTCCGGAAAGTGGATCTATCAGTCTGGTCAGTGGAACGCGAGTGATCCGGCGTCTGATTTGGACCAGCGTATTTTGCAATCTGTCGTTATTGCGGGCAAACCATTTCGTGTGCTGGCAGAACCGTTTCGCTCCGGTTCAGAAGTTTGGCGTGTGGAAATTGCAACGCCACTTGAAGAGCTGTATGAACTCTTGGAACATGCAACCATCACCGCAAGTTTTGCCAGTCCGGTTCTGTTGTTGCTCGCCGCACTAGGCGGCTATTGGTTGGCCGGCCGCGTCCTTTCACCAGTCGATTCCATCACGCGAACCGCGCAAAATATCAGTGCCAGCAGTCTTGCCGAAAGGCTGCCGTTGAGCGGAAATGGCGACGAGTTGGATCGCCTTTCCGGTACGTTGAATGCCATGCTTGAAAGGTTGGGCGAATCTTTTGAACGCATTCAAAAATTCTCGGCCGACGCCTCTCATGAACTGCGAACTCCTGTTGCGATAATGCGCACAACCGCTGAGCTTGCCTTGAGCAAGCCCCGCACCGATGAACAATATCAGCAGGCGCTGTCCTGCGTATTGCGCGAAAGTGAACGGGTGTCGCGCTTAATTGACGACCTGCTGACTTTGGCCCGTGCGGAATCGTCCGCCGAGGTTTTGGGTGATGAAGCCGTAGAACTGCAGAGCTTGCTGGCCGATGCAAGCGCGGATATGCAGCTGATTGCTGAGGCTCGTCAGATTGCAATTGTTCGCGATTGCCATGCAACCTGTTGGGTTGAAGGAGACGCGGCGGCGCTACGGCGGCTTGTTGTTATCATCCTTGACAATGCTGTCAAATTTACCAATTCAGGAGGGACAGTCTCAATCAAATTAGATGCTGGAACAATCTCAATTTCAGATACCGGCCAAGGCATCCAGGCCGAGGATCTTCCCCGTATTTTTGACCGATTCTACAGGCCCGGCCAGCACCGTTCTCGAGGTAGCGGTGGGGTGGGTCTTGGTCTGGCAATTGCCAAACATGTTGTTGAGTTACACCAGGGTCGATTCCTGGTTGAGAGCACGCCCGGTGTTGGAACAACAGTCCAAATTATTCTTCCGGTTTCAGCGAATCTTCAGAGTAGACGCTGATAATCGATTAATAGGAGATCCCATATGAAACACATACTCATGTCCGCCACGTTGCTGCTCAGCAGCATTGCTTTCGCTGAAGATACAGAGAAGAAGATCAAGCTAAAGGACATGCCAGCAGCCGTTCAGGCTGCGGTGAAAGAGCATTCCAAAGGCGCAACCATCAAAGGTCTTGCGAAGGAAGTTGAAAACGGCAAGACGATGTACGAAGTGGAACTGAAGACTGCCGCAGGAACCAGTAAGGACCTAATTCTGGATACCGAAGGAAAAGTGATCTCGGTGGAAGAGCAAACCACGCTCGCTGCTATTCCGGCCGCCGCCCGCACAGCTATTGAAAAGGCAGTCGGCAAAGGCAAGATTTCTTTAGTAGAAACAGTGACAACAAAGGGCAGCACCTTCTATGAGGCTCAATACAAGGCTGCGGGTAAGAAATCAGAAATCAAAGTGGATGCTGCTGGAAAGCCGGTCAACTAAGCCGACTGTCCAACTTTTTTCGCTATAGGCTCGTTCAACATTCGCAGCATCTCTTTAGCTGGACGAAATCGTCCGACACGCTTTGCAGGAACATCAACGTTTGCCCCGGTTTTGGGGTTTCTTCCAATGCGTGCCTTTCGGGCGCGGGTGAAGAAAACCCCGAAACCGCGGATTTCAATCCGGTCGCCTGTGGTCAGCGAACTGACCATTCCATCCAACATTGCATCAAGCACGCATTGGGAATCTGCCAAAGTTAGTTCGCACATGCGTCTAACTACGCGTACAATCTCTTCCTTGGTCAGCACCCTTTTAACTTGATCAACTTCTTGTAGCTTTTCTGGCACGAACGTTCGTCTCCTCTGTGCGAAAACCAACACAAGGGGGGCATCTTGCGGGGTAACTATACTTACAGTAAGGAAGAGTTTATCAGTTCTTGATACTTTGATGCAAAAGGTAGTTAAGGAATTATCGTGAAATTAGCATTAATATTGCTTAAAGGTTGTTACCAAATCAAAACACGCTCACTTGGCGCTGTAATAGGAAACCTGACAGCATGGTAACTATTCCGAGCAATAATGGGGTCATCCAATTGCTTGAGTAGCTTATGAAGACCGTTTCAGTGTCGTTGGGAATGTCGATTATACTACGACCAAATTCGTCCGAATTAATCGGCAAGTTGATTTTTCCCGAGTTAGCAGCTAACCCAGGCCGCCACAGATAGTTCACCATTATCTGTCCATCCCCAGCTAAGTCCTTAGTTTTCACAGCTACTGAATTTCCAACCAACGTGACGGTTAGAGCGACGTTGGGTTGCTGCAAGGATCGGGCCATCGGTTCCGCTTCATTGATCCGGAAGACTTCCACCGAGGCGTTTTGAAATACGGGGATTTGACCTTCCATTGCAGTGGCCACCGCAATTGCCTGCGGTACATAAGCGCGCCGCTCCACGGGATTGACTCCTGGATTTAGGGAAAGCTCATCTTTATGCATAGTGTGATGCAGCACAACAAATTCAACACCGTAGCGCCGCAATATTTCCAGTGGCTGTTTTTCAATCGCGTCGGCGATTGGCTTCATTGGAGCACGGCCTTGCCACATTGGTTCGTAACCTTCAAACGATGCAACCCCTGACATTGTTGCGAAACTATGATTCAGGCTCTGTAAATAACCAGCGCCGGGCGCCCGGCTTGTGGATGCCGGATAGATGCGATGCAATTGTTCGTCGGGCCGTAGCAGCTTGGTTAACTCAGAAGGAATTTCATAACTCGGGCTGTCTGCCCAAACATAGAAAGCTTGCCGGCACAAACCGGTGTGATACAACATCAGAATCGCCAGCAAGGCAAAACTGCCACCTTCAAGCCATTGCTTGGCCGATTTATCAGCCGTTAGTCGCTGAACCACCATTGCTCCCAGGGTGAGTGAAAACAGATGCACGAATAAGAGGAACTTACTGGGGCAGGTAAATTGCTGCAGCAGTGGGAACTGCAATTGTAAAGTCCACAGCAGCCCTTGATGCCCCAGGGCCAGGATAAATGCCAGGATGGAAGCTGTAAGTAATGGATTTTGCTTGAGTTGAGCCCTGGCACCTTTCGCCACAAATAGTACCGCTAAACCGGCCAGCCAAGCTAAAGTAAATATCGTTCCGGCATAATAATACTGTCCCGTTGGGTCGGCCGCATTCGTGCCCATTCCATCGGGCATGGCTGAATTGGTTAGTGGAAATGGGTAGAGCATGGACATGAGACCACTCATCACCCCTTCGGTGAACGGTTTTCGCAAAACTCCATGTGTGACAAGCATTTGCGGAATGAGTAGCGGAAGCGCGATCCCGATGCCGATTATAAGGGCCGGTAGCACACCAGAGATTCGTCGCCATGATGCGCCCTCTTTCCAGACTCGAAGAATTACCAGCAGCAGGAAAAACCCCACACAATAAGCCCACATTTGAGCATTACCGGCGTGAAAGAGAAGGCCAATCACCGCCGCCGCAGCAAGCGTCCAGCGCCAACCCGGCTTTGCAACTGGAAATGAATGAGCCAGCAGCACAAGCAATGGAATGGCGGCCAGAGTCGGCGTCATGTAATACCAACTCCGCGAGGCGACCAGCGCAAATCCTGAAAGGCTGAAACAGATGGCCACCCCTGCAGCAAGTGGTGGCGAAAGGCGCAGGCGACGGCCCATCCAAAAAGTAAAACCGCACGCCAACGTCAGATGAAACCAGCAAAATAAATCCACCATTCGGGTTTCGTCGTGAAACCAATCGCGGGCAATGAGGTAGGTGAGATGAGTGACAGGATAGGTGATGGCATAAACCCCCACATCGGCCAGCGGCGAGCCAAGCAGTTGATACGGATTCCAAGCCGGCCAGTGGCCCGACCAAAACGTGCGGCAGCCATAGATCATGCCGGGTACGAATTGGGCGTAGTTGTCGTCCTGCAGGAAATAGTGCGTTTGGAGTTTTTCAAGAATTGTGAAGCCGTAGAACAGTGTGGCCAACGCTGCCGCAAGCCACATCCAACCGGCACCACTGGTTTGCGCCAGTTCTTCCATCAATCCGGACGTGCCCCAAAAGCTGGAAGCGGTGGCCTTTTTTCGGGAAATCTGGTCAGCCGCAAGTCCACAGATGATCAGGAAAAATGCAGCGCAAACCCACAGCGGACGGCTCGCGACAATTTCTTGCGCCTGGGCCCAGGTGATCGAAGATTGCATGTAGCCGGTCCATTGACCGTAGATCACTTCAACAAGCGATGCGCCGACGCCCCAAGCCATCAGTAGCACCGCAGCAGCCAGTAGTTGCCAGGTTGGGCGTAACCCTGAAGTTCCTCTAGCCAATTTGCGCTCCTACGGGAACCGGTATACGAACACGAGCAGGAATTGGCCGAGCCCATTGCAGCAGCACCCCCGCGAGCACCATCAGCAATCCGGTGACGGCGCAGTATGTCCACTCAATTTCGTATGTGACGCGAATCGCATTGGTATGTTCGGGTACTTCGATGGCAATCCGGCCAAACGGGTCTGCGGTGGTACGCAATTGGCGATCTCCCGCATAGGCAACCATACCCAGCCTCGACAGATAGTTGAGCACCAGTTTGCCGCTTTGCCCTTGCGTATTGACGACCACGTCGCTGCCAATGATTCTTGCCTCCAGCACCGCTGCACTGCTATCGAATCTCGCCATAGGTTCGGCATCCGCCACCCGGTATACCGCAATTTCAGAATTCTGAAATACCGGCGTGTCCTTTCGGAAAGCCGTTTCGATGGAAGTGATGTGCGGAACAAAGCGCAGGTCCTCCAGAATATGGA
>JBBRJC010000069.1:0-10550 GCA_038220135.1 Bryobacterales bacterium
CATCGTTCGGACGGGGCATTGCGGTACTCTGCGTACCCGCCGGGGAAGTGATTGCAAACAACAAATCTCCGCGATTGGGATGCTTTACCGTAATTGTCATTTCGACATGCTCCACGCGCATGTCCACCTTCGAAAAATCAAAGCTTCGAACCTGAAACTCACCTTCTTCGGCAATATCGCCGGCGAGATCCGATGAGGCGGATGCGCTGATGACAGCCCCAAGATTAGTCCACTTAGAAGCAAGATCAAGAGCTGCAGAAACATTCAGCAACCCGGTGCCAAAGGAGTGGCTGAAGAAGAATCCACCACCGTTTTGCACGAATGCATCCGCACCCTTAAGCCCCTCGCGAACAGCGGTTCTCATAAGGATTTCCTTAACGTCCCGATAGCCCAACTTGGGGTTCTTTTCCAGCAACAACGCCGCAGCACCGGAAACCTGCGGAGCAGCAGCAGAGGTCCCGTTCATCGAATCAGTGTAGTTAACGGGTGCTTCGGTATCGGGGAAACTTTCAGCCTTAAGTTTGAAAGCCGCATCACCGGAATTGTTGGTGGTCCACATTACGTTTGGTGGTTGAAACTCACCGCCGAATGCTGAAACCGCCACGTTCATCCCGTTTTCGGAGTAGGAACTCTGCACCCCATCGCGCCCCACGGCAGCCACCGCAATCCCAAAACGCGAACTGGAAAATCCGTCGTAGCTGCTGTCGTCAGCAGAATCGCGACCGTTGCCGCACGAAATTGCATAAACCGTGCCCAGACCATCTCGATTGGTGGTTGCACCTTTCTCGATGCCAGCCAATTGCAGGCTGCTTACGCGCCCATCGCTTTTACCATCATCTGGCGGTCCCCAGCTATTGCTGGAAACATGGGTGATCACGCCCAGAGGCTGCCATGCCATCGCCACCGACGCGGCATCATCTGCCGTGGAGCCACCGATCAGGCGTAATCCCATTACGCGAGCTTCCGGAGCGACGCCAGTCAAGCCAATGTTGTTAAAACCGGCGGCAGCAGCCAATCCGGCACAAGCGGTACCATGATTTTCTGAAGCGCTTTGTGGAGAGGGATCGTTCTCTGGTCCCTCCTTAAAGTTGCGGTGGTAGCCGGTTTCCAGTGGATAGGCATTTGAAAAGTCCTCATGCTTAATTTCCAGACCATCGTCCACTACAGCCATATTGATGCCCTTGCCAGTCACCTGATCCCACGCATTTTTCATGTTCAGGTTAAAGTTGGTATCGGCCAAATGCCATTGCTTCGGAAAGAGAGGATCATTCACTGTTCGTTGCAGCGCCTGGCGCTTTTGCATTTCTCGTGCAAACACCGGAGTAAACTCCCAGCCGCCTGCTTTGGTCATCCAATCAGCAGCATCGAGGGCGGCGAATGCGTCAGCGTACTTGATCAGCATCCAGCCCTCAAGCAAGCTCTTTTCGTTGGCCGTAGGCTTGGTTGGGGCAAGTTCCGAATATCGGGAATCGATCATATGCACTAGCAATTTCGCGGTCATCAACCTTCGCGCGGACTCCATACGTTTCGCGCGTTCAGTCACTGACATTGCAGCCAGTTTCTCAGATGAGGGCAGGTCCCCTTTGTAGTAAAAAACCGGCGCGATGGTGCCTCGGTTTGTCCTGATGCTCCGCAGTTTCTTCATCGCCGAAGCAGACTGCAAAACATACACCTTACCGCCGCCCCATTGCTCGGAACTCTTGGCCGATTGCACGGCGTCACCGCTGCTGAATACTTCGTCTGCCGAGAGTTGGTAGGCGGCCTTTTTGCCACCGTCCGAGAAAGTATAGTCTGCCTGTCCCCAAGTGGTTAGGGCGCAGAGCAGTCCTGTTATTATAAATATGAATTTCGAACGCATAATCTCCTGTTTGGTATCACTCCTTAACAATTGTAGCGCTCTCTGGCTCTTACATGAACGATTCCGATCTAACCCGCCGTATTCTTTGCCTGCTTGGCAGTGTTTCGGTTGCCTTCTCTCAGCCGGCGGACCGCATTTATATCAATGGCACTGTCATTACGATGGATGCCGTTGGTACGGTTGGACAGGCTGTGGCCGTCAGAAGGGGCGAGGTGATGGCAGTCGGTACCACCGCTTTTATTCGCACGCTGGCGGTTCGGCCAACGCTCGTTACGGACCTTCAGGGTAAGACAATGCTGCCCGGCTTTTATGCGGCACATGATCATTTTCCAAGCGCAGGTACGCTGGCGATGCACCTTGTAGATTTGAACAGTCCGCCGATCGGCCCGGTGCAAACTATCGTCGGCATCCAAGACCGGTTGCGCAAGAAACTAGCCACAACCGCAACCGGGGCGTGGGTGGTTGGAAGGGGTTATGACGACACACTGCTGAGAGAAAAACGCCACCCCACGCGTCAGGATCTGGACGAAGTCTCTAAAACATTTCCCATCTGGATTGTTCATTCCTCCGGCCATCTCGGGGTTGCCAATTCTCGGGCGTTAGCGGTTGCAGGGGTGACGAAAAATACGCCTCAGCCGAAGGGCGGCGTCATCCGCAAAGATGCAAATGGAGAACCCAATGGAGTGATAGAGGAGAGCTTGGGGTTGGTTAGCCGCCATATTCCGGGGCAAGGCCCGGAAGCACGGCAGAAGGCTATTCAATGGGCCGATCGCGAATATCTGTCAAAGGGTGTCACCACCACCGTAATCGCCGGAACAACGCTGCAAGGTGTGGCCGATTTGAAGCAGGCCATGTCATCAGGCAAGTTGCATTTGCGTGTTCGCGCCATGCTTTCTGCCGCGCCAAACATACCAGCCACAGCGGCCAAAGCATCGGAGCTTGGTGTTGGGGAGTTAATGCGATTAGGCACTGTTAAACTGGTGCAGGACGGCTCCATTCAAGGTTACACCGGCTATTTGGGCGCTCCATATTTTATCCAGCCTGACGGCAAGAACGACTATCGTGGATACGCCGCGCGCAGCCGCGAAGAACTAACCCGCCTTGTCACAAACTATCATCGCGCGGGCTATCAAATCGCCATCCATGGAAATGGTGATGCGGCGATTGACGACATTTTGGAAGCGTTCCGCGCGGCTCAAATCGCGTTCCCCCGCCCCGATGCGCGTCATCGCATTGAGCATTGCCAAATGGCCCGCGAAGATCAATTGGATACGATGCTCGAATTGGGTATCACGCCATCGTTCTTCATCGGCCACGTGTTTTATTTTGGGGACAGACATCGCGATATATTCATGGGCATTGATCGCGCGGCGCGCATTAGCCCACTGGCGTCCGCCATCAAACGCGGAATCAAATTCACGGTGCATGACGACACACCAGTAACACCGGTCAATCCGTTGCAAGTGGTGTGGGGCGCAGTGAACCGGCAAACCCGAAATGGTAAAACGCTGGGGGAGGGGCAGCGAATCTCTGTAATTGATGCGCTGCGCGCGATCACCAGCGACGCCGCCTGGCAGAATTTTGATGAGAAGCGCAGGGGCTCAATTGAGGCCGGAAAGCTCGCCGACTTCGTGGTACTGGATCGTAATCCGCTAACCATCCCCGCCTCAACAATTCGCGACTCAGTGATCGTTCAGACGATCATCGCCGGGGTCCCCGTTTATCAGCCCTAATGCGCTACGATACTAATTTCATGCAACCCATTCCAATAGCAAATCAGCAAGCCCTAGTGGACCGCTTGACCAGTGCCTGCGGAGGTTCCTACTCGCCTGAAGTACGTCGCAAGTATTACCTCACCGGTCCCCAATGGGCCGCTGCCTATGAGGGCCACGCCTTGTTTCATGCGCCTACCCGCGGCGCTGTAACGTTTCAACGCGTCATCGAAGAATTTTCCAAAATCGGCATTGGCTACTGGACCACGCACGATACCGATGTGATTCCGACTGACCAGATTGGCAAGCAGGGTCAGGCTGATATTGTGGGAGCAATCAAGGCATCGCTGGCGACTAATGGATTGAAGTGTTCCATGGTCACTACGGAAACGTTTCATCACGCTGTATTTGCTGCAAGCCCGGCAGCGGAATCGCCGCAGGTGCGCGAATACGCCGCTTGGCGGTTGAAGAATACGGTCCGGATCGGTCACGAACTGGGTGCGGAATTTGCTGTGTATTGGCCGGGCTCTCTTGGCTACTATGTGCAGGGCGCAATCGAAGAAACGCAAACCTTGCGTTGGTACGCCGAAGGCTTGAACGCGGCTTGCAATGAAGATATTGCCGTGGCAGCCAAGTATGGCCGCCCGACGCTCAAGCATTGCATGGAAGCAAAACCGTTTGAGCCGCAGGGCGAAATTCTACTGCCGACTTCTGACGCTATGCTCGCGTTCATTTCGTCGGGATTGTTGGAACATCCGGAAATGGTGGGCCTAAACCCGGAATACTTGCACGAACTGATGTGGGGCGCAGCGCCACGTGCGGCTTTGGCCCGGGCACTTCTGTGCGGTAAGCTGTGGCACTTCGACATTAACGACGGCTACCGATTGAAGCACGACGTGGACATTGCTGTTGGCCTTGTGAATCCACTGGACTGGTTGAATGTGTTGGTGCTGCTGCGCAGCCACGGCTACAACGGCCCGTTCAACATGGATTACAAACCGCCACGCACCACCAGCCAGCACGGCGTATTTTCGATGAGCTTTCCTACGGCAGTGGATCGCTTTATCACGCTTTGGGAAATGGCCGGCGAAGTGATGACCGATCCCATTTTGAAAGAAGCTGTCGATGCATTAAAGGCCGGTGGCCCTTATGTTGAAGATCCTCTCGATGCAACGGCGATCGCTGATGCGCAGAAAGAACTGTTGACGTTGCACGAGTTGATTGCGCATCGTTTGTTCCAAATTCTGATTGGCCAGCACCGGGGCCGCGTGTTTTCACTGTAAAATTCGCCTTAAACCTGAGCCCTCGTGATCCTTCACGGGGTTCTTTGTCTTTCCTAATTACGGTTATTCCCTAACTACGATAGTACTATCATGCTGTAGTACTATCGTGTTATCATTTCCCAAGAAACACTAGTGAAGCGGTTCGAGCTTCATGGCAAACCTCGACTTCTCGGAGAGCCGAAATTGTATAAAATTCTTTATCTTCCATCTTTAGCACTTGCACTGACGATGTCCTTGCAGGCATCTATTATTGGCAATGGGCCACCAAATCAGTCCGGTGGCTCAGATATGAACGTAGTCTTAAACGCTGACAGCTTCGTGCTGTCCGGCGCATCCACCATTTCCCAAATAGCATTTTGGACGCTGCAGGTCGATCCCACCGACTACGGCGGATCAACGTACTGGGGAATCTATACAGATTCAGCGGGTTCCCCAAACACAGTTGTTGCCTCAGGCAATCCAGTATTGGTTGGCGCCGTCACTGGCAACACCACTTTTGGTCTGGCCGAATACAGCTACAGCTTCAGCGTCAATGTAGCGCTTGGTCCCGGCACCTATTGGCTTGGCCTTCACAATGGATTGCTCTCCGCCCAGCCATCTACCAGCTATTACTGGGCGTGGAAGGCTGATACAGGCGGCAGCAAATACCAGGATCTACCTGTAGGCGGACCCTGGGTTCCGAATTCTTCCGCACTGGCGTTTGAACTGACAAGTACACTCGTAGGCGTTCCAGAACCGGCTTCGCTGTGCTTAACCGGGGCCGGAATTCTTGCGGCTCTCGCGGTCCGCCGCAAATTTGGCCGGGCAATTTAGGAGACGAATCCATGAAGAAACTGATTTTATTTTCAATCGGGGCGATCGGATTAGTCGCCCAAACACCCACGGTACTGACGCCTTTCAAAACCGGTGTCTCGAAATCTTTTCAAAGCTATTCGGCTGTCAATCCGAAGGTGCCAGCTGCTGCTGACGACCACGAGATGGAGGTCCCAAACCAGTTCTATATTCCCCGTGGTGCGCCTACGGTAGCAGCCGGTAGAAGGGCGGGCACAACTTCCCTGGCGGTGACACCAGCACCCTCCACAATGTTTAATCAGACAACCAATGGAACCTTGCCAGCTACTTTGCTGTCCAACTACACCGGATTAGGAAATGGCTTCAACGGTTGGACAAATCAAGGGCTGCTTCCGCCCGATACCACCATGGCAGTCGGGAATGGTCAGATTGTGCAGTGGGTCAACGTTCGCCTGACCATCCTCAACAAGACCAACGGTGCGCTTTTACTGGGCGGTTCCGGCTACGTGAATGGCAATCAAATTTGGTCCGGTCTCGGTGGCGGTAGCGTTTGCGCTAGCCAGAATCAGGGCGATCCGGTTCTGCAGTATGATCGGGCTGCGGGCCGCTGGGTTCTCAGCCAGTTCGCCTTTACTATCTCTACAGGAACTTCTTCCCCGTTCCGTGTCTATCCGTCCATCCCATACACAATGTGCTTCGCCGTTTCCCAAACAAACGATGCAACTGGGGTTTACAACCTTTACGAATTTGTGTTCCCGCAATTGACCGACTATCCAAAGATCGGAATATGGCCGGACGGAATCTATTTCACGACGAATGATTTTAGTTACACCACCACGATCGGTCTTGGGTCCTATATCGGGTCACGCATTTGCGCCTTAAACAAGGCTGCGATGTATGCTGGAACCGCAACAACCGCTATCTGCTATAGCGGTTTAAGCGCCGCGCACTTCTCCAGTCTTCCCGGTGATTTCGAGGGCTCGATAGCTCCGCCGGCCAATACAAGCGCGTTCATCATTTCGGGCGATTGGTTCATCAAGAACATTCCTCCGTACTTTTTGCAATTGCGCCGGTTCAAACCGGATTTTGTCACACCCGCAAATTCTACTCTCAATGATGGTTTTGGGGGCGCTTTCGACAGCTTCATCAGCCTGCCGTTTGATAATAGCGTGGTGGGATCCTGCGGCGACATCGGTGGTACCTGCGTACCGCAACCCGGCACCGCGCGCGTGCTTGAGACATTGTCCATGCGCCCGATGTACCGGCTTGCCTATCGGAATATGGGGGCCAATCGAGAGTCGCTGGTTTTCACTCAAAGCGTTGACCCGGCCGGGGCAGCAGTCGCCGGAATTCAACTTGTGGAAATTCGCAATCCCGCAGCCAATCCACCGCAAATCTACAACAACGTCAACTTCAATCCGGACGCGACCAATCGCTGGATGGGTGCTGCGGCAAGTGATAAACTCGGAAACATTGGGATCGGCTACAGTGTAAGCAGTACAACACTCTCGCCTGGTATTCGCATCGCCGGCCGCGCCCGAAACGACGTTCGAAACACGCTTCGCGGCGAGATGAATGTTACGACGGGTACGGGTGCTCAAACATCCACTTCCCAGCGTTGGGGTGACTACAGCACCATGCAAATCGACCCTGACGACGATTGCACATTCTGGTTTACCACCGAATATATGGCCTCCACCACCAATTCGGACTGGGCGACGCGAATCGTTTCATTCCGCTTCAATAGCTGCCAGTAGAGAAGTCTGCCCGGTTTGTATCTTCAGTAGTGGAATTAGAGCGGCCGCCGCCAACAGATGTTTCAAGCTGTGGCCGCTCAAAGTTTCAGAAGTGAATTTCCAAATGCCCACATCGCCGAATTCTCAGAGCTTTGCCAGCGCATAAAGCCCAATCGTCCAACACCAACATTTGTTACCTTCCCCTGGGAACAAAACCAGAATCAAAGGCACGGCCAACAGAGGGAAAAACTGCGCCAGAACGTAGGGCCGCAAGTCGCCCGTTGCCTGCCAGTAACACACGCTCCAGACGCCAAAGACGACGAGCGGAAGCAGTAGATTCCTGCCGATTCGTTGTTGCAACAGCACCGCAAGAAAGCTTAAGAATGTGAATGCCATCGGTAGCCGGTCCCAAAACAGCCGCTGGCTGGATGGGGCTCCGTGGTACCAGGTGCTGCCGAATGCGATTGCGATTGAGCCAATCCAAGCCGCGCGGGCGGACCAATTGCGGCTGGTACGCAATCCAATTAACCCCAAAACAAGAAACGGCAAATTTGTTGCGGCGTTCAATCCGTTCTGAAGACCCAGCAGATGGCGGCTATCTGCGAAGTGGTGATAGTTCGGGTTCTGCACAATCGGGGGAAGGTTCAGAACACCGGCGGCGGTGATGGCGGCAAAAATGGTTAGGATGGCAAGCTTCATGGCATTACTAAACGCAAGCTTGGTGCCACAGCCAGGTGGCTGGTTTCCCGTTGAAACTACAATTTGATTGGTTTGGCGAGCATACATTTTAGGCCTACTTGTGTCCGTTTTTTGCGCAGTGTACTTAATGAAGCTGGCCGGAGAGATCCGATTTAACCTCAAAACAAGAAATGGCAAATTTGTTGCGGCGTTCAATCCGTTCTGAAGACCCATCAGATCGCGACTATCTGCGAAGTGGGGTAGTTCGGGTTCTGTACAACCAGGGGAAGGTTCAGAACACCGGCGGTTGTGATGGCGATGGCGGCAAAAATGATTAGAATGCACAGCCAGATGGCTGGTTTCAGGTTGAACCTACAATTTGGACCCGGCTTGAGCGAGCATACATTTTAGGCCTACTTATGTCCGTTTTTTGCGCACTGTACTTAATAGGGCTGGCCGGAGATACGATGGTAGTTCGCTATGCAATCGAAACTTCAAACCGGGCTTCTTGCCGATCCGATCTCGAAGAAGCACGATACTGGTCCCGCTCATCCGGAATGTCCGCAGCGTTACGACGCGATTTGGAAGGCGCTTGAAAGTGCAGGCCTGCCGAAGGCCACAACAAAAGTGCCGACGCATGCAGCAACTGAAGATGACATCGCCCGGGTTCATTCGCTGCAGTACATCCAATCGGCGAGGCAGGACATTGCGAACAAACGCAGTCAACTTCGTACTGGCGATACGGCGATTAGTACCCATTCGTGGGAAGTTGCGATGCACGCGGTTTCCTCTGCTATGGGTGCGGTTGATGCGGTTGTTAATCGCAAAGTTCGCAATGCATTGGCAGTGGTCCGGCCTCCGGGGCATCATGCTACACCGGATCGTGGCATGGGATTTTGCATCTTCAACAACATCGCTGTTGCGGCACGATATGCCCAACACAAATACGGAATCAAGCGCGTGCTGATTGCCGATTGGGACGTGCATCATGGCAACGGAACGCAGGATGTTTTCTATGCTGACGGTTCGGTGTTCTTCTTCAGCACCCACCAATCGCCGTGGTATCCGGGAACTGGTGCGGCAACGGAAACTGGCGAAGGTGCGGGCGAAGGGACCACGCTCAATTGTCCGTTTGGGGCAGGCGCGGGGGAAGCCGAAATTGTTGGGGCATTTCAGAAGCAATTGCTTCCGGCAATGGATGAGTTTAAGCCAGAATTGGTTCTGCTTTCCGCTGGTTTCGATTCCCGATTGAACGATCCACTGGGACGGTTCACGCTCACTGACGACAACTTCAAGAAACTGACGCGGGTGATGATGGAGATCGCCGATAAACATGCAGGAGGGCGGCTGGTTTCAATCCTCGAAGGGGGATATAATCTCAACGGCGTTGGCCTGGCTGTGGCTGCGCATTTGGAGGCACTGAAATCTTGAAACTAATCAGTCTGGTTTGCCTGCTAGGGATGACGCTTGCTGCTGACGACCGGAAAGTGGCGGAATGGACGGTGTTCATGGGCGGTCGGGTTCTGCTGTCGGGATCGAAGGCGTATACAAATTCGGTACCGCTACCGGCGGGGGAGTTGCAATTGTTAGGCGTGGATTGGGTTGGTATGAATGTTGACCCACCGGATCTGGCACGGCTGGCTGAGCTGAAGAATCTTCGCGAGGTGCATTTGCCTGGGCCGATTTGGAATCGCAATGCCGATGGAGGCAAAGATGGCAGCGCACAGCTTGGGCAATTGACTGGTGTTCGAACGCTGGAGCGAATCACTTTCAGCTATCACTTTTTGGATAACATCCGGTTCAACGATAAGGGCATCACGGCGATTGGAACCATCACCGGCCTAAAGGAATTGTCACTGCGGCAGAGCAATGTGAAAGGTGCTGGACTTGCGGCATTCAAGAATCTGGAAGCGCTGGATGTGACGTTGTGTCCATTCGACGATGGCGGGCTAAAGGAACTGTCAGGGGCGGTGAAGATGAAGCGGTTGGCCATCGGCGATACAGCGATCACTGATTCTGGAATGGCTTTTATTGCGGCAATGAAGGATCTGGAAGAGTTGGATTTGCATGGCAATCAGATTACCGATTTCGGGCTGGAAAATCTACGGGGTTTGACGAATCTACGGAAACTGAACTTGATGGGGACCGGTGTTACCGACAGCGGGCTGAGGTCGCTTCGGGGGATGGCAAAGTTAGAGGAGTTGAGCCTTTATCGAACCAAGGTGACCAATGCCGGCCTTGCAGAATTGAAAGACCTGCGCGAATTGCGCGAAGTGGATGTGCGGTATTCGCGAGTTTCAACCGTAGTGCGTTCGGGGGTGAAATTGCAGATTCCTCGCAATGCAAGAGTTGTGGATTTGAGCACGCAGCCGGTTCGGGATGAGCAGTTGGCGATGCTGGGCACGCTGGTTGAGAGGCTCAATTTGGAGGCGACTGAAGTTGGCGATTTAGGAATGAAGCATGTGGCGGGTATGCCGAATCTGATTTCGTT
>JBBRJC010000070.1:0-10497 GCA_038220135.1 Bryobacterales bacterium
GTCGTCTGATGAGATTGGTGCAATGCCCAAGGATAGGCCCGTGACACCGGGTGAGATTGCGGCGACAGTTTATAAAGGCCTCGGTATTGATTTGCATACTGAGTTACCGGGGGCGCAGGGGCGGCCCATTCCGCTGGTGGACCGAGGCGTGGAACCGATTGGCGAGTTATTTGTTTAAGCAGGAAATGTCATGAAACTTTGGCTTTGTTTATTCGTGATTCCGGTGGCGCTGGTGGGTGCTGAGAGCCGTAAGCTTTCCGTGCTGCCTGCGGTGGTTGAGCTTGCTACCGCAGAGAGCCGGCAGCAATTGCTGGCTGAGTTGGAGAGCGGCACGGTGGTGGCGGATTGGACGCGCGCGGCTACCTGGACTTCTTCTGCGCCAAGTGTTGCGAAGGTCGATGCTAATGGCAGGGTATCGCCGGTTGGTGATGGCGAAGCGCTGATTACTGCGGCCAAGGATGGGCTGACGGCGTCGGTGAAAGTGCGCGTGCGCAATTCGAAAGTGCCGTTTGTTTGGAGCTTTCGCAATCATGTGATTCCGGTGATGACCAAGACTGGCTGCAATCAAGGTGCATGCCATGGGGCGCTTTCGGGGAAGAATGGTTTTAAGCTCACCCTGCGCGGGTACGATCCGGAATTGGACTGGGATGCTCTGACGCGGCAAAGTGTGGGGCGACGTGTGACGGTGGCTGATCCTGCCCATTCTTTGGTGCTGATGAAACCTACGTTTGCGGTGCCGCATATGGGTGGGTTGCGGTTCAAAACTGATTCGCTTGAGTATCGTGTAATTGCGGAATGGATTGCGGCGGGGGCACCGGCTCCGAAACAGAATGAGGTGGATGTGTTGGGGCTGGAAGTGTATCCTGCGAATGCGATTTTGGCTCCAGGTGCCCAGCAGCAACTTGTGGTGCGTGCCAAGTATAGCGATGGGCGGGTTGAAGATGTTACGCATTGGGTGAAATACAACTCCAACAATGAGGGTGTGGCGTCGGTAGATGATGCGGGCCTCGTGAAAATGAACGGGCGCGGGGAATCGGCCATAACGCTTTATTACCAAAGCAAGGTGCTGTATGCGCGGGTGATGGTGCCTTATGATGCTCCTGCCGCTAGTGCGGCGGTGAGCTTTGCGCAGAAGAATTTTATTGATCGTCTGGCAGTTGCGAAGTGGAAAAGTTTGAATTTGCAACCATCGGCTGCGGCTAGTGATGAAGTGTTTATGCGCCGTGCCTATCTGGATGCTGCGGGGATTTTGCCTACGGCTGAAGAGGTGGAGAATTTTCTTGCGAGCAAGGCGGCGGACAAGCGCGAGCGGATGATTGACCGGCTGTTGGAGCGTGATGAATTTGTGGATTATTGGGCTTACAAGTGGTCTGACTTGTTGCTGGTTTCGAGCCGGAAATTGCCTACGAAAACAATGTGGTCCTTCTACAACTGGATCCGCGATTCGGTTAAGGTGAACAAACCCTGGGATCAATTTGCCAACGACATTTTTACGGCCTCCGGAAGCAACCGGGCGCAGGGTGCGTTGAACTATTTTGTGATTCACAAAGATCCGATTGATTTGAGTGAAAACGTTGCAGCGGCGTTTCTGGGGCAGCGGCTGATGTGTGCGCGCTGCCATAATCATCCGCTTGAAAAGTGGACTCAGAAGCAGTATTACCAGATGGCGAATTTGTTTTCGCGTGTGGGTGTGAAGAACGGGAATCAAGCCGGGGAGCAGGTGGTTTTTGCGAAGGCTTCCGGGGATGTGAATCATCCGCGATTGTTGCGGCCGCTGGAACCTACGCCGCTTGATGGGCTGGCGATGGCGCTGGATTCGACAGAGGACCGGCGGCTGCATTTTGCGAAGTGGCTGACTGACGGCAAGAATCCGTTTTTTGCGCGATCTGTGGTGAACCGGGTTTGGGGCAATTTCATGGGGCGTGGGTTGGTGCATCCGATTGATGATGTGCGGGCTACCAATCCGGCGTCGAATGAGGAGCTGCTGAGTGCGGTGACGGCTGATTTTGTGAAGAACAGCTTTGATGTGAAGAAGCTGGTGCGGCTGATTATGGCGTCGGGGATTTATCAACTTTCAAGTGATGGGAATGCTACGAATCAGAACGATAATATCTACTATTCGAAGTACATCATCAAGCGCTTGCCGGCTGAAGTGTTGCTGGATTCGATGAGCCAGGTGACTGGCGTTCCTACTGCTTTTGCTGGGTTTCCGGTGGGTACGCGGGCGATTGAGTTGCCGGATGTACGAGTGCAAAATCAATTTCTGACCAGCTTTGGAAGGCCGGAGCGCGCGATTTGCGATGCCGCAGAGCGGTCCAGTGATCCGAGCATCGCCCAGGCTTTGCATGTGATAAATGGCGATACGTTGAACAAGAAACTGAGTGCGGCTGATGGGTATGCAACGTTGTTTTTGAAGCTTGGTCTGAGTGATCGGAAGATTCTAGATCATATGTTTTTGTCGGCTTATTCACGATATCCGCGACCTGAAGAGGCTGAGCAGATTACCGGAATGCTGGCAAAGGCGCGGGAAGGGAAGCTGACACGGGATGGCCAGAAAGAAGCGCGGCAGCAGGCGCTGGAGGACATGATGTGGTCAATGCTGACCAGTAAAGAATTCATGTTTAACTACTGATGCGCTGTGTAATTGGGCTGATGGTTTTTGCTGCTGCGTTGCTTGCTGAGGATACTGGGCCTTCGCTGGTGAAGGACGTATTGCCAATCTTCCATGAGAATTGCAGTGGGTGCCATGCGACGACGGTGACCATGGGGAGCCTGGATTTGGGCACTTATGAAGGCATCATGCGCGGCGGTAATAATGGACGCATTGTGGTGCCTGGCAGGAGTGAAGAGAGCCGGTTGTTCCTGATGGCATCGGGGAAGATGAAGCCGATTATGCCGATGGATGGGAAGCTGCTGGCGGCTGGGGACTTGGAAACGATTCGGAAGTGGATTGATGCTGGGGCTAAGGCTCCGGCGAAGGATGAGGCGGTGGTGGTGAAGGCGTCTGCGAAGATTCCAAGCATTGCGCCGCGCGTCGCTGTCAAGGCGTTCATCTATTCGCTGGCATTGCGTCAGGACGGTGCGATGGCGGTTGGTGGATATCGCGAAGTGCGATTGATGGATCGCAACGGCAAGGTGATGGAGAAGCTGGGTGGACATGTGGATGCGGTACGAGCAGTGGCTTTTTCTGGGGACGGAAAATTGCTGGCAACTGGTGGCGGAGTTCCTACGCAGAAGGGTGAAATCAAGAGTTGGGATGTGGCTACGGGGCGTGTGGTAGTGGCTTTTGAGGGGCATGTGGATGCGATCTATGCGATTGCATTTTCGCCCAACGGGAAGTTGCTGGCCACTGCCAGTTACGACAAGCTGATTCAATTGTGGGACGTGGCTACAGGTAAGCCAGTGAAGACGTTGAAGGACCATATTGATGCCGTGTATGCGCTGCTATTTACGCCCGATGGCCAGCGGCTGATTAGTGGTGCTGGTGATCGCACGATAAAGGTTTGGGATGTGGCTTCAGGCACGCGGATTTTTACTATGAGCGAGCCTACTGATGGGATTAATGCGATTGCGATTGATCCGCAGGGGAAGCGAATTGCGGCGGCGGGGCAGGATAAATCGATCCGCATTTGGACCCTTGGGGAGAAGGCGGCAACGCTCACCCATACTGTGATTGCGCATGAAGATGCGATATTGCGGATTGGGTGGTCGCCCGATGGAAAGCGCATTGCTTCGACAAGCGCTGACAAGGTTGTGAAGGTTTTTGTGGCGGAAGATTTGAAAGAGTTAGCGTCCTATCCGGGGCAATCTGACTGGGTCAACGGGTTGGCTTTTTCTGCTGATAGTACGCGCCTTGTGGCAGCGCGATTTGATGGTTCGGTACAAGTTTATTGGTCGTCTGGAGGTGGTTATGTTTGCAAAGATGAAGGTGGTCGCGAGCAGTTGTGTCATTAGCTTTGTAGCGCTAGGGCAGACGGGCACCCGGATTACGCCACCCACACTTCGTGATATTTCTCCGCGTGGTGTTGCGCGCGGGACTACTGTGGAGATGACTGTTGAAGGCTTCAATCTTGCGAAGACCAGCCAGATCTTTTTCAATCAACCCGGCGTGACGGGGCGCATTGTGCGTGTGAAAGAGCTGCCTGATTTGCCGGATATCCGGCTGGGTTCAAACGGCACTGCGTCTACTATCGACCTTGGCCCTCTGCCGCCGCGGAATCAGGTGACGGTGGAAGTGGACGTGGCGCCTGAAGCGAATATCGGCGAAGTGGCCTTCCGTTTGCAGACGCCGCTGGGCACTTCGCCCGAGGGTACTTTCCTGGTGGAGCCTTATTATGGCGAGAGCCCGGATAAGGAGCCGAACGATACGATTGACGGCGCGTTTGAAACGTTTCTGCCGGCAATTTTGGTTGGTGCAATTTCGCGGCCCGGCGATGTGGATCACTTCAAATTGAATGTGAAGTCGGGGCAGACGCTGGTGTTTGATAACGGCGGCATGCAGATTGGTTCTACGTTGCAACCGGTGGTGGCGATTCTGGATTCGGCAGGCGTGGTGGTGGCTGAATACGGCACCGATGGTGGGCGCAGCGCTGCGATGTTTTCGCATACGTTTCAAAAGGCTGGTGTGTATTACGCGCGCCTTGGTGATTACGAAAAAAGTGGCAGGGCTTCGCATACCTATCGTGTGAAGGTGGGCGAGTTTGCGGTTGTGACCGGCGCGTTTCCTTTAGGACTGAAACGTGGTGGAGAGACGGACATTCGGTTGGCTGGGTACAATTTGCCGGCGGGTGCGACGAAGGTGAAGGGCGCTCGTTCCGATGATGATGAAAATCTTGTGCTGCTGCGTCCGAATGCTAAGGCTGGGCCTGCATTCAATCAAGTGAAGCTGGCGTTGAATGATGACAGGGAAGTTGGGGCAAGTGGCAACAACGGTACGGTTGCTGCTGCACAACGAGTGGAATGGCCAGTGACGGTCAATGGCGTGATTGCCACGCCCGGGACGCGTGGGCACTACTATCGCTTTGCTGCGAAGAAGGGGCAGGCGTTTGTGATTGACGTGAATGCGAAGCGACTGGGGAGTGAGCTGGATTCAGACATCGAAGTGATGGACGCGGCAGGAAAGCCGATTGAGATGGCGGTGCTGCGGCCGGTGATGGAGACCAACCTCGTGTTGCGCGATCATGATTCGGCCGCGCCTGGTTTGCGTGTGCAGAGTTGGACAGGCATGGCTGTTGGCGACTACATGTTGGTTGGCCGCGAGGTACTGCGCATTGATGCACTTCCACGTGGGCCCGACGATGATATGCAGTTTGATCGTTTTGCCGGGCAGCGGACTGCTTATTTCAACACCAGTTCCGAAGCTCATGCGATTGACAAGTCGATCTACAAAGTTCAAGTGCATCCGGCGCATTCTCAGTTCACACCGAATGGGCTGCCACTGACGCGGCTTTACTATCGCAATGATGATGGTGGGGCGCTGTACGGAAAAGATTCAAGGCTTGATTTTACGGCACCCGCAGATGGGGAATATGTTGTAAGGATCAACGATGTGCGGGGCATGAGTGGGGCTGAATATGCGTATCGTTTGTCGATCCGCCAGCCTCGTCCAGATTTTCGGATTGTGGTGAATCCGAGGAATCCGAATGTGCCTGCTGGTGGCGTGATTCCGTTGACGGTGACAGCAATGCGGATGGATGGATTTGATGGACCGATTGCGGTGGAGTTTGCTGATTTGCCGGCGGGTTTGAAGGCGACGAAATCAGTGATTGGTGCCGGGCAGGTTTCCACCACTCTGCTATTGTGTGCTGATGCCGGGGCTGTCAATTTCGGGGAGTTGAAGGTGATTGGCAGGGCGGGGGATTTATCTCACTGGGCCAATCCAGAAGACCGGCTGAAACTGATTTCCGTGACTACAAAGCCCGACGTGACGATGGTTGCTGAGACCAAGGAAGTGACGTTGGAGCCGGGTGGAACGGCGGAAATCAAAGTGAAAATTACTCGGCAAAATGGCTTTGGTGGACGGGTTCCGGTGCAGGTGCTGAATCTGCCTCCACGCGTTCGCGTGCTGGATGTGGGTCTGAACGGCGTGCTTTTGAATGAGAACGAGACTGAGCGTTCCTTCACCATAGAGGCGCTGGATTCAGCGCAACCGATTGAGCAATTGCTCTATGTTGCGGGCACTGTAGAGACTCGTTCAACGCAGCAGAATTTGTACGCCAGTTGGACGCCGGTGCTGGTTAAGGTGAAGCCGCGTACCGTGGTGGCCCCTTCGTCCCGGTAGTTACTCTTGCTGGCCTTTGCAATATCGAAGTGCGAGAGCACGGCCAGATCTGCTATGAAGAATACGTTGGGCTGGTTCCGGTGCAAGTGATGAATCCGACTCGACGAGTTTGCGCGCTGGATGGACCGGAACCGCGTGCCTCTTAATGAGAACGAGACTGAGCGCCCCGTCATAGAGGCGCTGGATTCAGCGCAACCGATCAAGCAATTGCTCTATGTCGTGGGCACTGGGGCTCGTTGAACGCAGCAGAATTTGTACGCCAGGTTGAGTCCGGTGGACGCGATGAATCTGCCGCCAAGAGTTCGCGTTCTGGATGTGGGCCTGAACGGCGTGCTTTTGAATGAGAACGAAACTGAGCGTTCCTTTACCATAGGGGCGCTGGATTCAGCGCAACCGATTGAGCAATTGCTCTATGTTGCGGGCACTGTGGCGACTCGTTCAACGCAGCAGAATTTTTACGCCGGTTGGACGCCGGTGTTGGTTAAGGTGAAGCCGCGTACAGTGGTGGCCGCTTCGTCCCGGTAGTTACTCTTGCTGGCCTACGGCGTGTGCGCCCTTTGCAACATCGACGCGCGAGAGCACAGCCAGACCTGCTACGAAGAATACGATGAGCGAGAGAACGGCCAGGCGATATTGGCCCGTGAATTGTAGCGTGAGGCCGAACACCAGCGGACCCATCCAACTGGTGCCTTTGTCGGTGATTTCATAAATGCTGAAGTAGGCCGCCTCTTCCCCTTTAGGAATGAGCAACGAGTAGATGGATCGGCTGAGAGCCTGGCTGCCGCCCATGACGGTGCCTACAAGTGCTGCCATAACGAAGAATTCTGTGACGGAATTCACTGAAACATAAATGAAGACTAATGTTCCGGTCCAGATTACGAGCGACCCCATAACGGCACGTTTCGGCCCAGTACGTTTGGCGATCCAGTTGAAGGATTCAGCACCAAAGAAGGCCACAAACTGGACCATGAGAATTGCCAGTGTAAGTTGGGACATGGGGATATGCAATTCGTCGGCACCGAATTGACCAGCAAGCGCGATGACGGTTTGGATAGCGTCGTTGTACAGCAGGTACGCGGCGAGAAAGAGAAGAGTCTGCGGATATTGGCGGGCTCCGGAGAGCGTGCGGCGGAACTGTTGCCATCCTGCGGTGAAGAGGTTGATGCCTGCCGGGACACTGTGCAGTGTGCCGCGATTGCGCAAATGGAGCATGGCTGGGATCGTGAAAAGTGCCCACCATAAACCAGCTGAAGCGATGCTGAGGCGGACGGCGAGGCCTTCGGAAATACCCAACTTTGTGGCGTTGGAAAAGAGAACGAGATTTAACGCGAGCAGCAGGAACCCGCCGAGATAGCCGATTCCCCAACCACGCGAAGAGACGTTGTTGCGTTCATCCGGTGCCGCAATTTCGGGCAGGAACGAGTTGTAGATGACAAGGGAGCAGCCGAAGGCGAGATTGGCAATCAGAAACATTGCCGCGCCGAGTTGGTAGTCTTTTCCATCAACGAAAAACATGGCCATGGTTGCGAGCGCACCTGTGTAGGCGAAGCCACCGAGCATCTGTTTTTTCTTGTGACCGTAGTCGGCGATAGATCCGATGAGCGGCATCAGCAACACCTGTGTGATTACTGACAGCGATATCAGGTAACTCCATAGTGAGCGTGGGTCGACAGAGATTCCCAGCGGATGGATGAGCCCATCGGGACCTGCGGCCGATTTTGCGATGGCTGTTAAATACGGCCCCAGGAATAGCGTGACAACAGTGGTTGAGAATGCGGAGTTGCCCCAATCGTAGAGGTACCAGGCACGTCTTTCTTTGGGGTTGGGCGGGGCCCATTCCGGGTCGGCAATTGCCACGGCTACTTGGCGCATGTATTAGAGTATGACAATGATCTTTAGCCGGCGTGATATGGTTGCGGGTGTGCTGCTTGGTGCGGTTCCAAATCCGCGGTTGTTTGGGTCTTCGCGGCCCCAACTTACGATTTCAGGGTTTGAACTATTTCATGTGAAGGTGAGCGTGCGCGGCAATTGGCTGTTCGTCCGTTTGAAGACGGACAAGGGGCTGACTGGTTTGGGCGAAGCGTCGCACGGCACGATTG
Source organism: Bryobacterales bacterium (assembly GCA_038220135.1). GTDB lineage: Bacteria > Acidobacteriota > Terriglobia > Bryobacterales > Bryobacteraceae > JANXSF01. The sequence continues at coordinate 8,380 of JBBRJC010000070.1, forward strand.
GTGTTGGGATTGCGCCGGCGAATGCTGATGCGCCGATGTTTGGGCTGATTGCGGAGTTTTTCGAGCTGGTGCGTGGCATGTCGCCTTTCGATGTGGAGGCTTACCGGGCGCGCGGTTGGCAAAAAGCGAAGCAAGGTGGACGGCCGGGCATGACGGCATTCAGTGCCATAGAGCAAGCGATGTGGGATCTTGCAGGCAAGGCTTTGGATGCGCCTGTTTATGATTTGTTGGGTGGCAAGTTGCGCGATGAACTTGAGGTGTACGCCAATATTAACCGGGCAACAAATGGCGATCGTTCGCCCGAGGCTTTTGCCCATAATGCGAAGTTGGTTTTAGCTGATGGCTTTCGCGCGGTGAAGGCGGCGCCATTTGATTCGGTGCGGAAATTATCGAACCCCGCAGCGGACGTTTGGGCGGATATTGAGAACGGCATTGCCTGTGTGGAGGCGATTCGAAAAGCTGTTGGGCCAGATGTAAAAGTGCTGATTGATTGTCATAGCCACTTTGATCGTGAACTGTCGATCAAGGTGGCGAAGCGGCTTGAACCGGTCAATTTGTTTTGGTATGAAGAGCCAGTTGATCCGGTGCAGACTGACGACACAGCGGCGATTAAGAAGGCGATCAAGCAACCACTTTCCGGGTGCGAAGTTTTCTTTGGAGTTGAGGCGTTTGCCCCATTGCTGGCGCAGCGTGCGCTCGATGTGATTATGCCGGATGTGAAGCATTGCGGCGGGATTTTAGAGGCGCGCAATATTGCATCGTTGGCCAAGTTACAGGGAAATACGGCGGTGTCGCCGCACAATCCAAGTGGGCCTGTGGCTACGGCTGCGAGCATTCAGATTTGTGCGGGGATCCCGAATTTCAACATTTTGGAACACGCCTGGCGCGAAGTGCCTTGGAGCCATGATCTGGTGATGCCGGTTGAAGAGTATCGCAATGGAAAGATTAAGGTTCCGAAGTTGCCAGGGATTGGAGTGAGTTTGAACGAGAAAGTGGCGAAGGAGCATTCGGTGTAGCGAACTTAGCTTGATGCTGCCATTTCTACCCCGAATAATCCACATAGCAGGGATTGCTGGCGGTGTTGGAAATTGTGTTCAGTAGTTGATCGTGACGCTGCAATAAACCCATGTCTTCGACAGCGTGGCCGCGCAGAAAGTGAAAACGATCTTGCATGATTTCTGTCGCACGCACCAAATTTCGGAGCCGTTCGGCCTGTTCTGGTGTCCATTCAACTCGCATTTTACTCAGCTGGGCAAGCGCCGTTGCACGGGTCTGCAGCAAGTGATTGAACTGGTCCGTATCGCCAGCTTCTGTCCGTTCGATGTGTCGATCCAGCGTTTCAATTTCGTCAAGGATTTGGTCAATCATATGGTCCTATCTCGATGAACTATAAAGGCCGGCCGTCACGGTGGCATAAGTTGATGTGATCAGATTCGCTTGTGATTCCAAACCGGCAAGAATCGCGTCGTAGGTTTGCAATCGGCGCGAGGTGCTCTGTTGCAGAGCGATTACCCTTTCAGATAGAGTCGTGATCCGATTTTCGAGGCGCTTTGTCTCGGTGTCATAATGATCCAACTGGACCGAAATTAATCCGGTAACAGGATCGCTAAGTTGACTGAACTTCGACTTCAAAGCTCCAAATCCTGATGTGGATGAGCCTAGAAACGTGAATACGCCCTGTACGTCAGAATCGCTCAAAGCATTGAAAATGGTCTGATTAAAAGTTGCCTTTCCGTCGCTCCCAAACGTTATCCCCGTTCCGGCAAGGTTCTTCACCGTCCCCGAGCCTTCATATCCAGTAACCGCACGCAGGCTGGTTTTGATTTCCCGCACAATCGTATCGCCAGTGAGGAGGCCAGCACTAGAGCCGATCTGCCCATCCGATTGACTCAGCAAATTGTTGTAAGCGGCAACAAATGTTTGTAGCTTGTTCGATAGGTTGGACCGGCTGGAGCCCACTGTGATGGTCACCGTCTCGGCTCCCGTTGTCACGGCACTTACATTGAAACTGACACCTGGCACTACATCGTTGATGGTGGTTGAATTCTTGCTGACCGCAGCTCCGTTGATCTTGAAATTGGTGTTGGCCCCGTCATCGGAACTGGCAATCAGATTGGT
>JBBRJC010000071.1:0-10406 GCA_038220135.1 Bryobacterales bacterium
GCCGATGCCTCCGGTTGGAAAGATTTGGTACCCACGAATAAACTTGTTCCCGCGCCAGTTTTCCGTAAGATCAGGAATAATAACGTGCGCGCCGTTGGCATCTTCATTCACCACTTTGCGTCCCATCATCTGAGGCAAAAATCCGGAAAGCGAAGCATACATGTGCTCACTCAAATAGCGCCCAACCAGCCCACTGGAATTGGCTATTTTTGAGTTCAACAAGATCTGCGAAGTTTCAATGCAGCCCGCGCCAAGGACAAATACTTTTGCCTTAACCTCTCGCCAAGCCTTAGCCACGGTGTCGTAGTAGTGCACCGACGATGCGCGCCCTTCCTTATCCAGTTCAATGGAACGCACCCGTGAATTTGGCATCAGAGTCAGCTTGCCCGTTCGCTCAGCAGTCTGCACCAGCACGCGCAACGAATCAAACTTCGACCCGCTATCGCATCCCAACCAGCAGGGCCCACAATGATGGCATGCCGGCCGGGCACGATGATCTTTCGTCAAAATCGCCTTCGGCACCGGCAGCACTTTCAAACCGCGCCCAATACTTTCGCAAGCTTTAGTCATCTCCACTTCAGCGCACTTGGGACGCATCGGCGGCAGACCTTTGTTCAAAGGAAAACCCCCAACAGCCTCAACCGTGCTGGAGACGCCAATCATCTCCTCCACCTTGTCGTACCATGGCGCGACGTCTTCGTACCCGATCGGCCAGCGCGTATCAAAATCATCCTTCGGCGTAAATTCATTGGGGCCAAAGCGTGGCGTCACACCGGCCCAGAACAAGCTTTTGCCACCGACGGCCCGCACACGCGTCCATTCAAAGCCACCTTTGTCTGAAGCCGCGTACGGTTCCTTTTTGTCATCAGCAAGGAAGCCAGTCATGTTCAGCCACTCGGCGAAATAGTCACCCCGCAATCCGCGATTGGGAAGATCCCAACGCCGCGTACGATGGATTGGAAATTCCGAAGGCTTGCGCAGCGGTCCGGCATCCAACATTGCCACATCCAGTCCGTATTTAGTCAGCACGTGCCCCGTCATTCCGCCAGCCGCACCAGAGCCGATAATTGCAACGTCGAAGACTTTCATACAGGCTCCTTATCAATCAGCGGCTTGTACCATTCCGGCGTGCTGTGCGATGCGTGCGTGCAGCCTTCGAAGTTCACAACGAAGCCCATGCCCTGATAGCCCAGCTCTTTGTTGATGCCTTCCTGCGAGGTGTAGAAAGATTCCACCACCGCGCCTTTGATAAGCACGAAAAACCGCTGCGCATCGGAGCGAGGAGAAAACTCACCCTTCGCCGCATCACGCAACTGGCTCTCCGCCTGTGCTTCGGTCTTGCCAGCGTAAGTGACAAGCCCTTTGCGCCAGGTATCTTTCAAGCCCTCGGCACCGTGCGAAACAACGTAGTCGATATACTGCTCCACCCGCGCCGCCGGCGCCCCGCCCGAACGTTCATCAGCAGGAACAATAAGGGCAGCAAGCAGGCGCAACGTAGCGAGCTCTTTGGGCTGGAAGAATTGAAATTTATACAGCGATTGCTGCGACGGTGCAGCCGTATGTTGATGAGCTGCAATCAGCGCCTCGCTCCACCATACAGCAGCAGTCCCCAGAAATGTGCGACGGGTTGCCATCTGGTTAGCTTAGCAACGGAGTAGGGGAGAGTGCGCTATTTGTCGCGTTCCATTGGAAACCAAGCATCATTAGGCAAAGCGAAATACAACCTTGCTTCATCGGGGGAAGTGATCACCAATCGAAGATCGGTCAACTCTCCTTTCGGGATCTTTGAGCCTTTCCGCCGATAATATGCCATGCGAAAGTTGAGAGCCTTGTCATTCAACTCCAACTTGAATAGCGGTTCAGGTGTGCCAGTGCAGCAGCGCTAAGACTCAACAGAAGTGCAATGAGGAGTTTCAAAGTACCGTCCTTATCGCCCCGAAGCCGAAAGAATATGGGCCGTCGCCCGACTCGGCCTCACCTTCATTTCCGCAAAACCCTGGCGCTGTTAGAATGAAGAACCTGATGCTGATTACACCCGACACTTTCAGCCGTTTATGTCAGGCCCGGCAACTGCTGGCAGAACCGCAAGAGGCGCCACCAAGCATCAGACAAATTGCCAGGCAAATAGGAATCTCTCCATTTCATTTCATTCGCCAATTTGAAGCATTGTTCGGTATCACCCCACATCAGTACAGAATCCAGGCGCGCCTCAGTTATGCCAAGCAACTCCTGGCCACCGGTGATCGGTCGGTGACCGAAGTTTGCATGGAAGTAGGAATGTCCAGCCTCGGTAGTTTCAGCGACCAATTCACCCGGCTCTGCGGCGCAACACCTTCGGCCTACCAACAGCACCATGAACCCGTTCCCGGCTGCCTAAGTTTGATGGGCAACCTTCCCCCTGGTGCATTTCGCAATTTTCAAGAAGCATCAGCACTTCCCGACCCCGTAAACTACTCCCAGGTAACAAACGATGCGAATCAAACTAACCAGCCTCATGGTCGATGACCAAACTAAAGCCCAGAAATTTTATACCGAAATTTTAGGTTTCCAAATCAAGCACGATTTCCCGGTTGGTGCCTACAAATGGCTAACCGTCACCTCTCCTGAAGGACCCGACGATCTGGAACTGGTGCTGGAACCCAACGCCAATCCAGCCGCCAAAACTTTCCAGGAAACTATGTTCGCCCAAAGCATCCCGCTCGCCTCGTTTGAGGTAGCAGACATTGCCGCCGAGTTCGCCCGTCTCCAAACTCTTGGCGTTGTTTTCACGGCAAAGCCCGCGAGCATGGGGCCGGTCATCATCGCCGTATTCTCCGACACGTGCGGCAATCTAATACAGATGTACCAACATGCCTAGTGTTATCAGAACAATATGTCTTGACTGATTTATTGTTCGGTGGTTGAATACCTATGTGACTGCCTCCGTTCAAGTCCTCCGCAATCCAGCCGACGCCGCCGTCGTGCTTGCCCCTATCCGCCTGAAATTACTAGAGAACCTGACCGAGCCGCAATCCGCAGCCTCACTCTCCCGTCTTCTGGACATCCCCCGCCAGAAGATCAATTACCACCTTCACGAGCTGGAACGCATCGGAATGGTAAAGGAAACCGAAACTCGCAAACGCGGAAACTGCACAGAACGGCTGATGATAGCGACTGCGACAAACTTTCTTGTCAGTCCAGAGGCCTTCGGTAACTTGGGCGCTGGCCCACAGGGAAACGAAGATCGCGCCTCTGCCGCCTATCTGCTGAATACTGCCGCCCGAACCATCAGCGACCTTTCGGAACTCCGCCGCCTCGCAGACGCCGCCGGCATGCGCCTTTCCACAATGACCCTCGAATCAGAAATCCGCTTCAAATCGCCCGCAGACCGTAACGCTTTTACCCAGGAATTGGCCTACACCGTCGCCCAATTGATAGCTAAATACCACGACACGTTGAGCACCGACGGACGCACTTTTCGTGTTATGATTGGCAGCTACCCTTTCCTCGCACAGGCCGCACACTCCTCAATCGACAAACCCAATGTACGGATGGACTGATATAGAGGTAGGAAGATAGCTAGTCGGAACCAGGTCGCGAGGCCGGTCGCCGTGCGCGGCATCAGCTCGATAGCATACGCCCAGCAACTGACAGATTGCAATGCATCCGGCACTTGTAGCTGCAAGCGAGCATGTTAGCATGTTCATATGAGCAATCGCCTCCAAATATTGATCGCACCTGAACTGGACGTCCAACTCATCGACACACTCGAACGCAACCAGTCGGATATCCACGCCAGTGATGCTGTGGCACGCCTGGCAGCTCTCAATACTCCAACTGCGGAAATTGGTCAAATGTTAGCGGAAATTGAGGCTGGTCGCTATTGAATATATTGCTGGCTTCGAACATGCTAATGCATTTGGCTTGATCGGACCACTCAAACCTGGAGACTTGGCGAGTCGTCTTCCCCTACTGCGTAACCCGCAAATTCGCAAAGTGCGCTTCCGTCCCAGGCCCAAGCCACAACCCAATCGCCCCCGCCCCATCACCCTTTTTCAAATCATGAATCACCAGCGTAGGCTGCTCATTGCCATGCACATACAGCCGGGCATTCGTTCCATCCACCACAATCTTCACCTTCGTCCAAGTATCGGGCTGCAAATCCGCATACGATTCGTACTTCTCCGCCTCCTCCTTCCGAAGCCGCTGCCATGGGAAATCAGGATAAGAGATATATTGCACCGAATGGTTGCGCCGCACCTGATCGTCGGCTCGCCCATTCGTAGGCCTTATATAGATGCACTCGAATTTCTTCAAATCCGCCGCCACACGAAATACCACGCCCACAAATCCACGGGCCCCGGGAATCGCATCTTTCGCGACGCTGCCCACCATGTCCACCTCAATCGTGCCGTTGTGGAACTCACCCGGTAGAAGAAGCATCTTATCTTCCCGATCCGCCTTGTTCACCGGCGGCTCAGCCACCTTCAACGCCTTCCGGCCTTTATAGTTGACACTCTCGGTAACCACATTCACTAGCTTGAAACCAGTCAGCGAATCGAGGTTAATCGTCTTCGTCTCAGCCATCGCCATGCAGGCGGTAAAGACCAAAATCAAGGGGCGCATAATTTTGAGGATATCAATACGATGCCACCGGATGCTAGAATAAGGTCTCCCATGAAATTCGGCGTAGTTGTCTTCCCTGGCAGCAACTGCGATCACGACGCCTTTTGGGCCGTGTCGCAAAATCTGAACGCGGAGGCGGAGTTTATCTGGCACGATTCTCACAAATTGCCAGCAGTAGACGCCGTCATTCTTCCCGGCGGCTTCTCCTACGGTGATTACCTGCGTTGCGGTGCCATTGCTAAATTCTCGCCTGTTATGCAGGCAATTAAAGATTTCGCGGCCAACGGAGGCCTCGTCGCAGGCATCTGTAACGGCTTCCAGATTCTCACTGAATGCGGCTTGCTTCCCGGCGCTCTAGTGCGCAACCAGGGCTTGAAGTTTGTCTGCCGCCCGGTGGAACTGGAAATCGCAAGCGTCAATTCACCCTTCACCAATGCCGGCACAAAGGGTGCCCACGTAACATTTCCCATCGCCCACGGCGAAGGCTGCTACACGGCCGATGAACAGACGCTTAACGAACTCGAGGCCGAAGACCGAGTGCTGTTCCGTTACATCGATAACCCCAACGGCTCCATGCGCAATATTGCCGGCATCTGTAATGCTGGCCGCAATGTGCTGGGCATGATGCCTCACCCGGAGCGCGTTACTGAACCGCTGATGGGCTCCTCCGATGGCTTGGTTGTTTTCCGTTCCCTGATTTCCGCGTTCGCTGCCAAATAAGCATGCTAAACATTACGCCAGAACTACTCGCCACGCATAAGCTCAATGCCAGCGAATACGACAAAATTGTTTCCCTGCTTGGGCGCACACCCAGCATCACTGAGCTTGGTATTTTCAGCGTCATGTGGAGCGAGCACTGCTCCTACAAAAGCTCGCGCGTGCACCTGAAAAAGCTGCCTACAAAATCGAAGTACGTGCTGCTTGGCCCCGGCGAAAATGCCGGCATCATCGACATCGGCGGCGGCTACGGCGTGGCGTTCAAAATCGAATCGCACAACCACCCCAGCTTTATCGAACCGTTCCAAGGCGCGGCCACAGGCGTCGGCGGCATTTTGCGTGACATTTTTACGATGGGCGCGCGACCCATTGCAGTGATGGATGCAATCCGTTTTGGCCCGCTTGGCGATCCGCAATATGGCAAGCGGAACAAGCGCATTTTTGAAGGCGTGGTAAGCGGCATTTCGCACTACGGCAACTGCTTCGGCGTACCTACAGTTGGCGGCGAAACTTCGTTCCATCCGGGCTACAACGGCAATCCGCTGGTGAACGTTTTTGCGCTTGGCGTGGTGAAGGCTGACGAAGTATTTTTGGGCCGCGCCGAAGGCGTTGGCAACCCTGTTATTTACGTTGGAGCAAAAACCGGCAAAGACGGAATTCATGGCGCCACCATGGCGTCCGACGAATTTACCGAAGAATCGAAGCAACATCGCCCCAATGTGCAAATGGGCGATCCGTTCATGGAAAAATTGCTGCTGGAAGCGTGTCTGGAAGCAATGCAAACGGGTGCGATTGAAGGCATTCAGGATATGGGCGCGGCCGGTCTCACTTGCTCCACCAGTGAAATGGGCAGCCGTGCGGGCACTGGTATGGACGTGGAGCTGATGAAAGTTCCGCAGCGCGAATCAGATATGACGGCTTACGAAATCATGCTTTCCGAATCGCAGGAACGCATGCTGCTTGTGGCCAAACTAGGCCGCGAACAGGAAGTGTTCGACGTCTTCAAAAAGTGGGGTCTGGATGCAGCGGTTGTCGGCGTCGTCACTGGCGATGGCATCCTGCGCATTCGTCACAAGGGCGAGTTGGTTGCGGAAATTCCAAACCGTGCCTTGGCTGACGAAGCCCCAATTTATAACCGTCCCTACACCGTTCCGCAGCGCAATGTTCCAATGGAAGGGCCTGAATTTAAGAGTGTTGATTTGGCCGCCGATCTGCACGCCATGCTTGCATCCGACAATCTTTGCAGCAAGCGCTGGATTTGGGAACAGTACGATTACACCGTGCGAACCAACACTATCGCCGGCCCCGGTTACGATGCCGCAATTGTGCGCGTCAAGGAAACCGGTACGTCAGTCGCAATGGCGCTCGATGGCAATGGCCGCTATTGCTACCTATCCCCGCGTGAAGGCGCAAAGCTCATGGTTGCAGAGGCTTGCCGTAATGTTTCGACAGTTGGTGCGCTGCCCATCGCCGCAACCAATAACCTGAACTTCGGCAACCCGGAACGGCCTGAAATTATGGCCCAACTGGTGGAAGCAATCGAAGGCATGTCCGAAGCGTGTGAGTTCTTTGAAACGCCCATCACTGGTGGCAACGTCAGTTTATATAACGAGACTCTCGGCGAAGGAATTTTGCCGTCACCTGTTTTGGGTATCGTTGGCCTGATGAAGACCGAAGCCCCGGTGAAAAACACGTTCCCCAAGGCTGGGCTTGATGTAGTTCTTCTCGGCGGAATCGGTAGCACCGACCTCATACATTTCGGTGGCACTGAGTATGCGAATACGATTTTGAAGAGCCTCTGGGGCATGCCCCCAGCGCTGGACATGGCACAGGAAAAGAAGATTCAAACCGCTATTCGCCAGATCGTTGGCGAAGGCCTGGCTGAATCATCGCACGATGTCAGCGATGGTGGCTTGGCAGTTGCACTAGCAGAATGTTCGTTCGGCGGCGTCGGTTGTGATGTTGAGTTAGTCAGTGATTTGAGGCCGGAATTCACTCTATTCCATGAAGGTCCGTCGCGGATTTTGGTGAGCACTTCTCAGGTAGAAAAGGTGATGAAGCTTGGGAAAGAAGTGGGAGTGGAAGTAACCCGCATCGGCAGTACAATTGAGGAAAGATTTGTTGTGAAAGGTTTGCTCGATCTAACCCTGAGCGAACTTCGCAGAACGTGGGAAACAGCGCTCGAAATCAAACTACATGCCTGAAACACCTTGGGACGATAAGCTCAAAGAAGAATGCGGCGTAATGGCCGTATATGGTCACCCTGAATCGGCCAACCTTGCGTACCTGGGGCTGTATGCCCAGCAGCATCGCGGCCAGGAAAGTGCCGGCATTTCCGTATCGAATGGGCGTGAAATTTACACGCATAAATCGATGGGGCATGTGGCTGACATCTTCACTCCAGAAGTGTTAGGCGGGCTGCCCGGGCACATGGCCATTGGCCATACCCGTTACTCCACTTCAGGCGATACGGCGATCAAAAACGCGCAGCCGTTTTCGGTTGCCTGTAACAAAGGTCAAATCGCTGTCGCTCACAACGGCAACATCACAAACGCAAGAGAGCTGCGCGAAGAACTGGAAGCGGAAGGTGCAATTTTCCAGGCCTCCAGCGATACCGAAGTGATTCTGCACTTGGTGGCCCATTCGCGTGAACGTACGCTGGCAGGCGCGCTGCGTGAAGCGCTGCTGCAACTGGAAGGCGCATTTTCATTGGTGTTTTTGGCAAATGATCGCCTGATTGTGGCGCGCGATCCTCACGGCTTTCGTCCACTGGCGATGGGCCAGATGGAGCTTTCCGGTAACAAGATCGCCTATTTATTTGCGTCTGAAACTTGCGCTTTCGATCTTGTCAATGCAACCTACATGAACGACGTAGAACCCGGCGAGATGGTCATTATCGGTCCGGAAGGCATGACACGCGAGCATTATGCTCCGGCCCGCGACCTGGCGCATTGCGTATTTGAACACGTTTACTTTTCCCGTCCCGATTCGTTGGTATTTGGCCGTCCGGTGATGGATTCGCGCGAACGCATGGGCCGCCGTTTGGCTCGCGAACATTCGGTTGAAGCCGACGTTGTTGTGCCTGTTCCCGATTCCGGCGTGGCCGCAGCTCTAGGCTATTCCGTTGAAAGCGGCATCCCATTTCAACCTGCTTTGATTCGCAATCACTACGTGGGCCGCACGTTCATTGAACCTTCGCAGGCCATTCGCGATTTCGGTGTGAAGCTAAAATTAAACCCAGTTCGCAGTCTCATTGAAGGCAAGCGTGTGATTCTTGTTGACGATTCATTAGTGCGTGGCACCACGTCCCGCAAAATCGTGCGCATGGTTCGCCAGGCCGGGGCACGTGAAGTGCACTTGCGCATCTCCTGCCCGCCCACAAAATCTCCCTGTTTTTATGGGGTCGATACACCAACCAAGCGCGAGTTGATCGCTGCAAATAACACGGTGGAAGAGATTCGCCGCTTCGTGGAGGCAGACACCCTGGGTTATCTTTCGCTGTCCGGTTTGTCTGAAGCAGTACGCGACGAAAACCAGGATTTCTGCTATGCCTGCTACACCGGCAACTACCCAACACATCTGATAAACATCGAACAGCTGATGCTTGAAAAAGATAAACGAGGCTAACCGAAAGTGCCCAAACTCGCCGCCAGCGCCATGGCTATTCCGCATTCCCGCATCCGCGAGCTCGCGGAAATTGCCATGAAGATGGACGGCGTTTTGAAGCTCTATTTCGGCGAGTCCAACATCCCGACGCCCGACTATATCAAGCAAGCCGCCACGCAGGCGATGGCCGATGGCTATACGTTCTACACCTCAAACGCCGGACTGATTTCCACGCGCCGCGCGCTGGCCGAATATTACCAGCAAACGCACAACGTAACGCTGGATCCGGATTCTGAAATCGTAGTTACTGCATCCGGCGTTCAGGCATTGAATGTGGCCATCCGATGCGTACTGGATCCGGGCGATGAAGCAATCATCCTTACCCCTGCATGGCCGAACGGCAGTTCTATCGTTTCGATGGTGAATGCTACACCGGTGCAGATTGCCCAGCCGCTGATTGGTGACCGCTATGGCCTCGATTTTGAGCAGATGGAGAGGGCAGTTACACCACGCACGAAACTGCTGATTTACACGTCTCCATCGAATCCTCTGGGTTGGGTGGCAACGGTGGAGGAGCAGCAACAATTGCTCGATTTTGCCCGCCGCCATAAGTTGTGGTTGATGGCCGATGAGGTGTACGAACGGCTTTGGTACGACGGCTCAGCAGTGCCATCGATCCTGCAACTGGCGACGCGCGAAGATGCGGTGATTGCGGTGCAGTCGTTCTCAAAAAGCTACTGCATGACGGGCTGGCGCCTGGGTTGGATTGTGGCGCGTAAAGATCTGGCAGCAAGGGCGACGCAGTTGAACGAATTCATTATCAGCCACGCCCCAAGCATCGCGCAACGCGCTGGCGAAACCGCCCTGGCAGCAGGCGAAGATGCTGTTGCCGAACTGGTGGCGCAGTTGAAGGTGAATCGCGATTTCTGCCTCGACGCGTTGAAAGATCTTCCCGGCGTGACAATCCCTCGCCCGGATGGCGCTTTCTATCTATTTCCGAAGATCGACGGGCTGACTGATTCTTTCGAATTCTGCAAACGCTTTCTGTTGGAACACCACGTGGGCATTGCCCCGGGCGCGGCATTTGGGGAAGGCGGCGAGGGTTCCGTGCGCATTTGTTACGCATCGGAATTGTCTATCCTGGAACCGGCTATGGCCCGGTTTAAAGACTATCTTAAGTCTAAGCTTGCTTAGCGCGCGGCTTTCATGTCCCCAATCGGATCCTGCGAATGGATTGGGCAACACACCCAACCCAGTGAGCGATAACCCTCACTAGACCTTTCGAACTCCATACTTTCATTGGCCAAGTTAATTTGGCATCCAAATTGCATACTATTTAGAGCTTGTCCCGTAATAAAGGATGTGCAATAAAGACGGGGTTAGAAGTTGATTAGAGGATAAAACAAAAACACACGATTTTGTTTGTAGATGGCAAATCGTTGCCTTATGATAGGTAATGTCTCTGTTATCGCTTCCTT
>JBBRJC010000072.1:0-10271 GCA_038220135.1 Bryobacterales bacterium
AGAAGCTTCATTGGCTGGAAAATCTATCATGGTAAGCCACACTGCTATCCTGGAGCTTTAATGCGCCGATATGGATGGCTACTACTTGCCGCGGTCTTCGCCATCTCCGGCGGGGTGGGCTACGTGTATTATCAGGCGAAATTGCTGCAGGCGAGGAACGCCCCGGCACCGCCGATACTGATGCAGCGCAACACCTCTGGCCAGGCGAACGATTGGTGCTGGTCTCAATCGGTTGTGAAACGGATCATTGTTGAAGTATGCGCGAAAGAATTCACGCAGCTTGAAAATCCTCCCCGAATCGATCTGAAAAAAGTGGTTCTCAAGATCTATCACAAAGATGGTGGTAAGTACGATCTGGTTGAATGTGAACATGCCGAGTTGCGGATGAAGGACAACATTCTTTATGCCGACAGTGAAGTGGACATGACGCTGGGCATGAAAGGCGACAATACCAAGCCTGACGATACGCCGCCCAAGGGACGTATCTTAAAGATCAAATCTTCCGGCGTTAGCTTCGACATGAAAACGCAGAAAGCCGCAACTGACCGGGCTACTGAATTCTCTTTTGATCGTGGATATGGCCGGGCTGTTGGCGCGATCTACGATCCCACAATTCATCAAATTATTTTGCAGCACCAGGGCAAGTTACACTGGAACGCCAAAGGCCCCAACGGCAAGGCGATGGATGTGGAAACCGAAGAAGTGACCTACGACGAAGCTACTGAAAAGGTCCACTTGAAGCCATGGTCGAAATTAACGCGCGACACGCTATTGTTGAACGCCGGTGAGGCTGTGGTGACATTGGAAAATGGCGATCTTCGGTTGGTTGATGCGCAGATGGCCAACGGCGTGGACAAGATGCCGAAGCGTCAATTGGAATATTCCGCCGACGCGCTGCAGATGATTTTCGGCGAGAAGAATTTGATTGAACGCATCACTGGAACCAATAATGCCAAGCTTGCGGCGATAGCTGCAACCGGCCGCACGGATGTCACAACCAAGCATATTGACCTGCATTTCAAGGTTGAGGAAAAGGAGAGTCTGCTGGTGAATGCCATGGCTGAAGGCAACACGGTTGTGATTTCCAAGCCAGCTGCTTCAGGCGCTAACCATGCACCGAATCGAACTTTGAAAAGCGACGTTGTGGAATTGCAGATGCGTGACGGCGGCGAGGAAATCGCAAAGGTACTGACACATTCACCTGCAGAGATCGAGTTTATTCCGAACAAGCCCACAGACCGTTATCGCCGCATGAATGGCGAACGGATCACAATGGATTACGGCGAAAAAAATCAGCTCGAAACGTTCCGCAGCAACAAGGTGACTACATTTACCAAGGGCGAGCAGCAGAAGGGCAAACCACCCGCCGTGGACATTGTCACTTCCAGTGGAGAGCTGCTTGCCAAGTTCGATCCGAAGAGCGGCCAGATGCAAACGCTGGAACAATGGGTGAGCTTCCGCTATAAAGAAGGTACGCGGGAAGCACGCGCGAACAAAGCACGCATGGAACAGACCGAGGGCGTTGTATACCTTGATGAAGCCGCCAATGTGTGGGATCCAACCGGTGCCACTACTGCCGACAAAATCACGATGGATCAGAAGACCGGCGACATGGTTGCCGAAGGCAATGTGACTTCAACACGCCAACCGGAAGCGAAAGCCAAACCAGGCTCGCTGTTGGAACCGGGTGAGCCGACACAAGCACGCGCGAAGAAAATGACCACTCGGGATAAACGCGAGAAAGTCACTTACGAAGGCGATGCCGTGCTGTGGCAATCCACAAACCGCATCGAAGCGCAGCGTATTGATATCGACCGGAAATTGCAGAAGTTGGATGCGGTGGGCAGCGTAACCAGTCAATTCCTGGATAAGCCGAAAGAAAGCAAAAAGCCGAAAAATCCCGCGCCTATCTACACAGTGATCAAAGCGCCGGAGATGACCTATTCCGATGTTGACCGGCTGGCGATCTATAAGAATAATGTAGTGCTGGACAGGCCCGACATGAAAGTGCAATCAACTGAACTGCGCGCCTGGTTGAAGAAGACCGAAAAGGAAACTTCCCTGGATCGTGCCATAGCCGATGGTGCTGTGAAGATTTTTCAAACCGGTGCCGATCGAACACGGACCAGCACGGGCGAACATGCGGTATACGAAGTGGCGGAAGAGAAAGTGACGATTGAAGGCGGCAAGCCGATGCTGGTGGACAGCCTTCGCGGAACTACAAAAGGTCAAAAATTAACCTGGTTTTCCAACGATGACCGGTTGATTGTGGATGGCGTGTTGACCGAACGTGTGGTGACAACCATCAAGCGCAAAGACAAGAAAAAGTAGGGGCGGAACGATTGCATGAAAGTTAGAAAAGCAGTAATAACCATTGCTGGCAAAGACCAACGTGCGCTGCCGCTGCAAACCTGCATCGACCGCGATGGCAGCGAAAAGCCGGTGCTGCAAATTCTTGTGGAACAGGCATTGATTACCAATGTCGAAGAGATCTGCATAATCACTTGGCCCGGCGATGAAGAACGCTATACACAAGCAGTTGGCAAGCATCTGAAGCACGTGCAGTTCATTGCGCAACCACAGCCGTTGGGCTATGGCCACGCCATATTGTGCGCCCGCGAAGCTGTCGGCAACGAACCGTTTTTACACATGGTGGGCGACCACTTAAACATCAGCTATTCTCCGAAAAGTTGTGCGCAGCATGTGGTTGAATTGGCTGAAGCGGAAGGGTGCGCAGTTTCAGCGGTACAGGCAACGCGGGAAACGCTGCTGCCAAATTTCGGAACCATTGGCGGGCAACGCGTGGCAGGCAGTGCCGATACTTATCGCATCGAAACGGTTGTCGAAAAACCGACTCCAACGGAAGCCGAACAGCATCTCACGATTTCCGGATTACGCAGTGGGCACTACCTTTGCTTTTTTGGCATCCACGTTTTAACCCCCACCGTGATGGAGTTGTTGGCAGCAAAGTTTGCAAAGCATCCCAAGGGCCCAATCACGCTCACGGCGGCGCTTTCCGAACTGGCGCGGCGAGAACAATATTTAGCGCTCGAGCATTCAGGCAGGCGCTACGACATTGGTGTGCGCTATGGCTTGTTGACCGCGCAACTCGGCCTGGCATTAAGCGGCCCTGAGCGAACTGAAGTGTTGGCCCATTTACTGGAATTACTGGCCGATCGCGAACTTTCGAGGGTCGGCCAATGAACCGCCTGGTCCGAATCATTGTTTCGGACGACATGGCAATTCGCAACCTTTCGTTGGATGCGGAATGCCGTGGCCTCTCACTAGCTGAACTACTGGCAGAGTGCGAGGAACTGGATCGCTTTCGCCGGTCTAGCGAAAACCTCTATGAGCGCGTCAGAGCGCTGTTTTTCCTTTATGGAATTCATCGCTTTCACGTACCGCTGAAAGCCACTGCCGCAGCAACTGCGCAGATTCCATTCGAAGGTTATAGCAATCTTTTGAAGCGGCGCTTTCATGAGGCCATCGACATTTTCCTGTCCGCTCAAACTGCTAACGGGCCGAGTGCTGCCATCTCCAGTGCACTCGCTTCGGCCTATCATTCATTGGGGTTTCAAACGCTGGCAGATCAGGTGCGGCGTAGCGTTCGTTCGGTGCGGGGCAATCAGTGGATGTTTCGAAACGGGCATCCGACAGACTATCCTTTGCGCATCCGCCGAGAGCTTTTGCAACGTCCGCAAGGCTCACCGCTCTATCCCGTATTGAAAGAAACCACGCCCGTGCGGATGGATCTGACGCATAGCGGGTGGAGCGACATTTTCTTTCTCAGCATGGACTTTCCCGAAGGCGCGCGCGTGCTCAACATATCGGTCGATTTGAGCGTGCGTGGTGGCAGTGCGAATGCGCAGCCGAAGCCTCCGGTGGAAGCTTATCTGCGGGTGATTGATCAGCCTGTGTTGCGCTTGGTTAGCGTTGATTTGAACGCCAGCGTAGAGATCACAACTATCGCCGAAGTATTCGATTTCGCACGCGATTATTTGGGACTCTTGAAGGCCGCGGTGATTGCCAGTGGCTTGATTCCCCCAGGCATTGAAGGTGCCACGCAACCGTTGAGCGATCTGCTGGAGCGGCTTACCGGGCGGCCCGGCCATGGCATTGAAATCACCAGCAAGGTGAACGATATTCCAAAGGGTTCGCGCCTGGCGGTTTCTACAAATTTGCTGGCCTGTTTGATTTCCGCATGCATGCGCGCAACCAATCAGATTCATGCACTGACCGGCGGGCTGGAAGAAAATGATCGGCGGCTGGTGGCGGCACGCGCAATTCTGGGGGAATGGATTGGTGGTTCCGGCGGCGGCTGGCAGGATTCCGGCGGCGTGTGGCCCGGCGCGAAATTGATTCAAGGAATAGAGGCAGTGGAAGGCGATCATGAGTATGGAGTCAGCAAAGGAGGCCTGCTGCCGCAGCTTCATATTCTAGGCTTCGATGAGTTGAGCCAACAGACGCGCAACAAACTGCAAGAGAGTCTGGTGCTGGTGCATGGTGGCATGGCGCAGGATGTGGGTCCGATTCTGGAGATGGTGACCGAAAAGTATCTACTGCGATCCCAGAGCGAATGGCATGGGCGCAAGGAAGCGATGTCGATCCTTGGCGAAGTGTTGACGCACTTGAAGAGTGGCGACCTGCGGCAGCTTGGTGCAAGCACGCAGCGTAACTTCGATGGGCCAATTCAAAGCATCATTCCGTGGGCAGCAAACCTCTACACAGAAACATTGATCCGCACAACCAAAGCGGAGTTGAAGGACGATTTCTGGGGCTTCTGGATGTTGGGCGGCATGTCCGGTGGCGGCATGGGTTTCATTTGCGACCCACGCATAAAAGCCCAGGCGCAGGATTCGTTACAACGCATCATGAGCAGCACCAAAAAGCGTTTGGAACATGCAGTGCCTTTTGCGATGGAGCCTGTGGTGTACAATTTTGCGATCAATGATCGCGGCACATACGCTGAGCTGTTGGACGGCGATCAAGGCATTCTTCCAGCCGCCTATTACGCATTGATGGTTCCCGCTTTGCTGCGTACTGAACCCCGTCTGCTTACGGCTGCCCGGCGCGCGGAGCTTGATCGTTTTAGCTCTGCCTGCCGCACCTCGGCCGAGTTTAGTGGCATGGTGCAAAACCTGTTTGATCACATGCTGCCACGTGGCGGCGAGCATGGAGAAGGCAAATCGCAAGACCTGGGCGCACTCCTAAAAGAGTACGGATTCGACCATGTGCAGCATGATCAGATTCAGGCGGACATGCGGGCAGGCAGCATTGCTTTGGCGCAAAATCGCTTACCTCTTACAACGACGATTCAAGATGTGAATGCCGCCGACGTGACCGATGCCACACAGGCATTGGACTCACGCTATCGTGCAATCGGCATGAAGGCACTTGCGGCTGGAACTGTAGCTGTTGTGACGTTGGCCGGCGGTAGTGGAAGCCGATGGACGAAGGGTGCCGGCGTAGTGAAGGCTTTGAATCCGTTTGCGAAATTGGGCGGACGGCATCGCAGCTTCCTGCAAGTGCACCTCGCGAAAAGCAATCAAATGGGGCTCGCGGCGGGCATGGCGTTGCCTCACGTCATCAGCACCAGCTACATGACGCACGGTCCAATGGCCGATTGTCTGGTGGCGGAAAACAACTACGGATACGATGGCTTGCTTCTACTTTCCCCGGGCCGCAGCATCGGCCTGCGCATGATTCCCATGGAGCGAGACCTGCGCTTTGCATGGGAAGAGATGCCGCAGCAAATGCTGGACGCGCAAAAACAAAAGGTAAAAGAGAGCCTCCATTCAACCTTGATCTCCTGGGCAAAGCAAGCTGGCGAGGGCTCAAACTATACGGATAATCTGCCGATGCACTGCCTGCATCCGGTGGGCCACTGGTATGAAGTTCCGAACATGTTGCGCAACGGGGTGCTGCAAAAACTTCTGCATGGGCGGCCACAGTTGCAGCACTTAATGGTTCACAACATCGATACAGTGGGTGCGAATGTTGACCCGGCGTTGCTTGGTCTGCACATTGAAAACGGTACCGCCATGATGATGGAAGTGATTCCGCGTCACCTCGAAGATCGTGGTGGTGGCCTGGCACGAATCGATGGACGAGTGAGGTTGGTGGAAGGCCTGGCGCTGCCTTCCGATGATATTGAATCGCGCTTGAGCTATTACAACAGCGCAACAGCGTGGATCGACATCGACAAAATGTTGAGCGCTTTTGGGTTGACACGGGAAGGGCTGCAAGATGACGCGTTGGTGACTGAAGCCGTGCGCAGAATGGCCGCTCGCATGCCAACTTACATTACTTTGAAAGACGTGAAGAAGCGGTGGGGCAAGGGCCAGGAGGATATTTTCCCCGTGGCCCAGTTTGAAAAGTTATGGGGCGACATGACCGCGTTGCCTGATTTCCCATGCAGCTTTGTCGCCGTGCCGCGCGTCCGTGGCCAACAACTTAAAGAACCCGCGCAACTGGATGGTTGGCTGCGCGATGGTTCAGCGGCCTATTTGGAAACGCTTTGCGAATGGGCTTAAGCTACTTTGCTTTGGCCATCTTCAACGGCAAGCCTTGCCCGCCTTGCGTCCATTCGCCGTTCAGCTCGGTGCCCTCTTTGTTGATCTCAGCCTTGTAATCACCCGCGACTGCCTTCACGATCATGACCAGCTTTGAGCCGGTAACTTCGATGGAGGTGACAGGGATCGCAGCACCACCCTGATCAACACTCACCAGTTCCGCAGTGGCACCTTCAGCGCCATTGGTGATGGTTAACTCCAGGCGCAACGTTTGACCAGCTTCCAATGCGCCAGTCCATTTGCCGGTAAATTCTTTGGCAACCGCCGGACTTGCTTTGATCGATTCCACCTTGGCTTCGCCAGTGCGAGTCATCTTGAACGGGAATGAACCGGGGCCTTGTGTGAATTCGCCCGCTACAGTTTTGCCTTCGTCGGTTACCGCACCAGTGAAGGTAGGTTCGCCGGGGCCGCCCTTGATGGCGAAAACGCACTTGCCACCTTTCACGGCAAAGTCACCTAGCGGAATCCCGGATGCATGTTGTTCCGGCATGGAGATAGAGCCGATCCACCCTTTGGCCGTTTTATCTAGATCGACTTCAATTTTCAATGTTTGATTCGGCACTTCAATGGCACCGCTAAAATGCCCTTTAGGGCAATCCTGAGCGACGGCAGTTCCGGCCAATAGCAGCGTACCGGCTGCCAGGAACGTTCTGATAGGATTCACGCAAAAACTCCTTGTTTATTTTGCTACGCGCTTTGGATCAAAACAGTTCCCTTAATTTTTTCTCAGCAATTTGTACGATTTTTAAA
The DNA here is from genome assembly GCA_038220135.1 of Bryobacterales bacterium. Classification (GTDB taxonomy): domain Bacteria; phylum Acidobacteriota; class Terriglobia; order Bryobacterales; family Bryobacteraceae; genus JANXSF01. Next base: position 7,323 of record JBBRJC010000072.1, read on the forward strand.
ATATTTGGAGGCACAGTTTCGTCTCCATAAGTGAGGATGGAAAACGCACTCACATTAGCGTTCGAGAACGAGACCCCAAAACTGCGCGGTTTCATCGGCAAACGCGTGGCTGATTCCAGTGACGTAGAAGATATTTTGCAGGACGTCTTCTATGAATTGATCGAAGCAGACCGCCTCATGAAGCCGATTGAGCAGGTGGGTGCCTGGCTGTTTCAAGTGGCTCGAAATCGTATTGTCGACCTGTTTCGACGCAAGAAGACAGAGTCGTTCGACGATGAAACGCTACTGCTGGAACGCTATCTGCCATCGCCTGACGATGGGCCAGATGCGTTGTATGCACGGACGGTGCTGATGGACGAAATCGAAGCCGCACTCGGGGAGTTACCCGCGAATCAGCGCGAGGTATTTGTGGCTCATGAAGTGGAAGGACAAAGTTTCAAGGAGATCTCTGCGGCAACCGGTGTGAGCGTGAACACCCTGCTGTCGCGGAAGCGCTACGCAGTTGTGTATTTGCGAGAACGGCTTGAGGCGATCTATAAAGAATTCACGAAAGGATGAATTAGTATGAAGAGAATTTGGATTTTCCGTGCTGTGAAGTTTACCGTCATTGCGGCGGTTGTGGTGTCAGTTGTAAGCTTTGCAGTGATGTCCCTTTGGAACGGCTTGGTGCCGCCAGTTTTTGGATGGCATGAGATCACGATTGCGCAAGCCCTGGGATTGCTGGTCCTAAGCCGCATCTTGTTCGGCGGCCTCCGGGGCGGTGGGCATTGGAGAGGCCGGTTTATGCAGAGATGGACGCAAATGACGCCGGAACAACAGGCGCAATTCCGTCAAGGCATGCAGCACCGTTGCGGACCTTGGGGACGCCGGTTTCAAGCCGAGCCGAACGCCTAGCTAGCTATGGATCCGTATTTATTTGTCGCGATGTTGGAGAACCACTTGGTCGCGTAGTAGGCAAACCGGACATATGCTTCTCGAGCCTGTGAAACGGCGTCTTAAAAAACTTCCAACCCAATTGCCATTATCTATCTAAGACAACCAAAATAGTTTCAGCGACTAAGACCCCGAGCCCATTCCACATCAAGAAGCAACCAAATTGGAGTCCCAACACAAAAAGCAGCCTCGATGTGGACGGCTCAGCGTGCAGATTTTCATAGACTAGAGACAAAGAACCACGATTGCGTTGCATCCGATTGACTCCGGATACGACGCTCGTCTTCGGCGCTCGCGAGAAATTACCCGGGTATGCTCACGAGAAACGACCCACCAGCCCGGCGTCGCCGGGGATGATAACGTCTTGCCCACCTACGCTTACGGGCCAAGCGGCGCCTCCTGGGCTGGTCAACTCTAATTGAGCACAAGTGGTCAAGTTTTGGTGAGCGCCGAGGACGCTCGTATCGGCGAGCAGCCAATTGTCGATGCCCCTGCCGGGAAATCGACAATCTTGAGATCCTCCTTCAGTAAGACGAAGCTGGCCGACATCGTTTTAGGACTTCGGCGGATTATCGGCGCATAGCGCCGCTCACCGTGAGTGAAGGCTGCCGCCTGGAGGCGGATCGCGGTTCCAGCGAGGAAATAGCGAGGCGTAAATTTTCGCATTGTTTTTTTAACTGAATCTGTCGATACGTAGGTGCTCTGCGCGAAAGCTCTGCGGCGAGAGGCCTTCACCAAGCGAAACGGTCTACGTGTCAGAAATGGCATTCTTCTCAAGGTGACTCCTGGCCAGGCGGCGGAACACGATGCGATCTGCCTTCGGAACCTCCCGTAACATGGCTGGAGGTTCGTCTGATACCAGATTTTATCAAAAAAGTTGAGGCAAGAACGAATGTTCTGCCGGTTAGGCGGGCGCCACCTTCGCTGGACTGTTTCCCCGTTGCCCGTCTGGATTTTGCAGCCTACAACGGGCGGAGCGCTTTCGGAGGAAGCGGGATATCCACCTCAACATAGCTGCCGGGAACCGCCGTATTGACGACGGCAACAGCAATTCTTTCAAGGTGAAGGCGAACAATGGGCACTGTTGGTTAGTCAAGACCACGATGGCAATTTTGCGGTGGCTCAGGTTCTGTTGATAGCGGATGTTCTGGTCGGTGCTGAGAAGGAGATCGTAACCAGTTTCTTCGGCGCTTTGGATCAGGACTCCATTCCCCAGTTGGTGCCAGCCCAGTTGCGCAGCTCGCGTTACCTGATGTCCGACAAGGCTTCGGGCAATGGATCGCGGAGTACCGTGATCGAACAAAATCTTCACGGAACCAGCATCGGTTCTTTTTCAAGGCTCTGGCTAGCGAAATGAAGAACAGCCTGAATTTGGGCAAGCGAAACGTCAAACTCCCCGGTAATCTCCTGAGGAGACATCCCAGCTTCCAGATTGAGGAACACCGTCTGGACCGGCATACGGGTACCCTTAAACACCCATGCACCGCTCACTCTCCCCGGGACGCTTTCCACTGCCGGGCATTGGGACCAATCGAGTTGCGCCATGATCACCTCTGCTTGCATTGTAATTCCTGCTGGCCTCCCTCGAAGCGGAATAGACCCCGCGAAGCGGCGCCGTGTTTAGCAATAACGTCCGAATGATCAGCAAACCGGAAGCGATCCACACGATCTTTCTTCCCAAACGGCGTTCGAGAAATCTTCCTGCCTTCTAACTCGCTCGCTCCCCAAAAACCCCAAATACCCCATCCCTCCAAACCCAGTCACAGGCCATTTCCCCAACCCACCACCCCCCGCCCCATCCACAACAAACCAAACCCCTTACCTCCACCAAACCCCACCCAAAACCCCCAAATCCAACCCCCCAAATTTGGCGCCCTCTGCCAAAATAGTTTCAGCGACCAAGGCCCCGAGCCCCAGTCCACACCAGGAGGCAACAAATTGGAGTCATCACACAAAAAGCAGCCGGAAATCCCGCAACACATCCGCCTCCTCGAAATCGCCCACCGCGCCCCGCTC
>JBBRJC010000073.1:0-10227 GCA_038220135.1 Bryobacterales bacterium
GCGATCATGGCTGGCATCTGGGTGAAAAGGATCACTGGCAAAAGTTCACGTTGTGGGAGCGATCCTGCCGCGCACCGTTTGTGATCTCCGCACCTGGGGTGACTAAGCCAGGCACTCAAACAAGCCGTGTTGTGGAATACATCGATATGTATCCAACCTTGCTGGAACTTTGCGGATTGCCGAAGAATCCGATCCTCGAAGGCAAGAGTCTGGTGCCGTTGATGAAAGAACCCAACCGGCCCTGGGCTGCTGCGGGAGTGACTTCCAATGGGCCGGATCACATCACCGTACGAACCGAAGGATGGCGCTATACAAAGCATCCGGATGGGGAAGAATTGTTTGACGAAACAAGTGATCCCAACGAATGGACCAACCTTGCCAGCAAACCGGAGTTCGCAAAGAAGAAAGCTGAACTGGCGGCATTGTTCCCCAAAAAGATCAGCACGAAAAAGCTCCGCAGTTGGCAAACTCTTCCCAAGCCAGAGCAAAGCAAGCTGCAAGGCAAGACAAAAGGCTGAAGATGATTTCCGTTGTGATGCTGGGGGCAAGTGGCGCGGTGGGCGGGCAAGTGGTGGCCGCGCTTTTGGCTATGCCGGAACTGGCGCGTCTGACCTTGCTCAACCGCCGGCCCCTGCCAGGTGATACGGATCGGCGTTTGACTCAGCATATCGTGGACGTGCTTGATCCGCAGTCATACCAGCACTTGCTGGCTGGACATGACTGCGCTGTTTGCACGTTGGGCGTTGGTCAACCCACCAAATCGGACAAGTCGGAATTCATTCGGATTGACAAAGACGCTGTCGTCAGTTTTGGGGCCGCATGCAAGCAGGCCGGCGTGCGCCACTTTGAGTTGTTGGGCTCTGTAGGTGCGGATCCTAAATCAGGCTACTTTGACCTACGCACTAAAGGCGAACTGAAGGAGGCGCTGAGGGCCATGCAGTTTCCGCGCCTAAGCTTCTTCCAGCCATCCATGATCCTCACGCCGATGAACCGTTACGGCATGTCACAGGCGATCATGCTCGCACTATGGCCGATGCTGAAGCCATTGTTATTCGGCCCTTTGCGCAAGTATCGAGGGGTTCGTGTGGAAGCATTGGGAGCAGCGATTGCCCGTAACTTGGTTGGTCAGGGCGCAGGCGTAGAAACATTGTACTGGGATGATTTTCAGCAGTTGTTATAACGATTGTTGCTTGCTTCGCAGCGTCTGCCGAAGAATCTCCAGGATGGCCTGGTCTTTTGGCTGGCCCACTTCAACCTTTGTTTGAATTAGCAATGGCAGACTGATAACTTGCACTGCCAGGTCAGGGCCAAGTTGCATCAATTCGGCGTCACCGATCAGATCTTCATATGCATGATTGGCACCGATCATACCGAGAACGTCTAGTGGCCCGAAGCGGGTCATTAGCAATTGCCGGCCTCCAGCATGACGATAGCTTGCATTGAGATATGTCAGCGCAGCTAGAAGCTTAGCGATATTCGATGAAGTCCGGCGGTGCACAACGTCAACATCAAATGTGGTCACCGGTGCGCCATGGATCACTCCCGCAACACCCCCGACCAGGATGAATTCGACGCTGAATTCTGCAAGCGTCTGGAGGATTGAAAGGAACCTGGCGCTGGGTGTTTGCGTCACGGATCGCCATGATTGAATCGACCGCATCTTGCAATACAGCAAGCCGCTCAAGCGGCGTAAGGGACAGCATCCAGCGGATCAATGTTAGGTCTACACCTGACGAGGAGTGCGTGGGTTGGTCAGTGTCGATGAAGGCAACTGCGTTCATGTTGCCATTATTGCATGCATCGCCGTAGCGTTATCTGGCCTTTTTTCCAATTCAAAATAGCCTTCCAACGCGACTTCAAGCTACGATTAAGATAAGTCCGCTTTTCCAGGAAGGTCCCCACATATGAGAATTATCCGTCTGCTCACACAATCCACAGCAGTTGTTGCCCTGTTTGCATTTTCTTGCTCGGCCCAAACATCCACATCCTTAATTTCCGGTACAGTGCGTGATGCCTCCGCCTCCGTCGTTGCAGGTGCCTCTGTCACGTTAAGCAATGAAGCCACTGGCGTGACGCAACGCCAGAATACAACTGACGCCGGTGTTTACGCGTTCCCCGCCATCACGGTTGGAACCTACTCTGTCCGCGTTGAAGCAAAAGGGTTCAAGTCGTTCGTCAAAACCGGTAACACGGTACAGGTAAGCACGCCGATGGCTGTCGACGTGGTTCTAGAAGTAGGTGCCGCTTCTGAGAGCGTGCAAGTTGTCGCCTCGGCAGAAACTCTGCAGACAGCGAATGCTACCATCGGCAACGTTATCGAACAAAGGGCCATCGTCAACTTACCGTTGAACGGCCGCAACCCCCTTAATCTTTTGATATATGAACCCGGCGTGGTGCAACGCTCCGGTAACACGGTGAACGTCAACGGGGCACGTGCCACCGCGGTCAATGTCACCATCGACGGCATCGAAGCCAACGAATCCACCAATCCCAATCCCACCAACAACATCTTCCGCCTCAATCCCGACAACGTGCAGGAGTTCAAAGTAACAACATCGAATCCCACGCCTGAAGAAGGCCGCAACTCTGGCGCCAACGTCTCTATCGCAACGCGCTCCGGCACAAACAAGTTTCACGGCTCCCTGTTTGAATTCTTCCGCAACACTGCCCTCAACTCGCAAGAATTTTATTCCAACGCGCAAGGCGCACCCAAGCCACTAATCCAACTGAACCAATACGGCTTTGAAGTTGGCGGGCCAATTCGCAAGAACAAAACATTTTTCTTTGGCAGTTGGCAGGGACAAAAGGTGAACTTTGCTGACCCGGTGGATAAGATCTTCGGACCAGTTAACCTCTATACGCCATCTGCTCTTTCCGGCGTTTTCCGGTACTTCATTTCCGATCCGAAAAATCCGCTAGTAGTGAATGGACAAAAGATTACAGCCAACTCGTCATTGCTGGTCAATCCGCAGACTGGTCAGTATGCAGCGGGCGTTCGCAATTGTGGTGCCGCAGGTGACGTGAATTGCGTGGCCAGCTACGATATTTTCGCCAATGATCCGGCGAAGAAAGGCATCGATTCCAGCGTCAAATCGGTACTTGGTAAATACCCTGCACCCAATTCCTACAACTCCGGCGATGGCTTGAATTTGGGGAACTATCAATGGAACACGCCCGTCGGCATTCGCGGCGGACAATTTCTGGTTCGCGTCGATCACACGGTGAACGACAACCACAACATCTTTTTCCGCTGGCTAGGTGCTGAACAAAACAGTCTCAACGGCGATCCGGCCAACAGCCGCCCAGTTGTTATTCCCGGCAATCCACCACGCGGTGAAGTGTTCCGCCCGGCCAACAACATTGCGCTCGGCTTCCGCAGCACGCTTTCCCCGCGCTTGGTGAATGAACTAACTCTCGGCTTCTCCCGCTTCCAGTTTCTGTTCACGCAAGGCGAAGCCAACCCGCTATTCCCCAACACCCCTCGCTTCACATTCAACAATTCAACGGTAGATTACACCGCCAACCCGCGCACTTACCGCGCTGTAAACACGCCGCAGATTGTGGAGAATCTGAATTTCCTTTCGGGCAAGCACGTGATGCGCTTCGGTGCCAATATCCGCATGTATCAGCACAACGATCAGCGCGGTGACGTTGGGGGAACCAGTCTCACACCAGCAATTTCACTGTCACGTATCACGCGTCCACCAGCCGGCTTCACGCTGCCTGCGTCCGCAACGGGAACCGTAGCCGGCATCGCCGCCATCGACTTGAACCGCCTTCAGGGAACCATCAACGATCTTCTCGGAATCCCCGCCGGCTTGACGCAAGTCTTCATGGGCGATCTGAGAAATGATACGTTTCTGCCTTTCCGTTCAGGACAAGGCGTCTCACTTTGGTCGCAAGGACAGCGCGCCAAACAGTACAACTTCTTCGCGCAGGATGAATATAAAGTGCGCCCCAATTTGACGCTCAGTTACGGCGTTCGTTGGGAACTGAATCCTCCTCCATCGGAAGCCGGTGACCGCGCCTATGTTCCAAATAAGCCCATTGATGGCAGCCAAGGTGCCGTTACTTTCGTGCATGCAGACCGCTGGTTCAATAACTTTAATGCCGCCGCTTTTGCTCCACGCCTGGGTGCCACATGGTCTCCGAAAAATTGGACCAAAACCGTAATTCGCGCTGGTTACGGCATCGCATTTGATCCATTGAACAGCTTTACCACCACCTCCGTTGCAGCCTCAGTGCCCGGTCAAACCTTCACTTGCAACTCATCGTTTTCCGGTCCGAATGGCGCACTGGTCACCACCGCCGGTTGTCAGCCGGTGCAGGACGTGCGGCTTGGTGCCAGCTTCCCCAACGAAATGACTCCACCCAGCGTGAAGCCATCCACTTTCCTTACGCCGCCTACCCAAGTGCTGACCAACTCACCCAATGTTCGGGTGTTTGATCCAAACTTGAAATTGCCGACGGTCCATATGTGGAACCTCACAGTACAACATGAACTGAAGTATGGCTATGTACTTTCGGTTGGCTATGTTGGCCGCCGTGGCACGCGCCTTTATCGGTCTTGGGACGCCAATCAGATCGATGCCAAGCCGATTTTGCCATCGTTCTTTGCCATGCAAAAGAACCTTGCCATCAGCGGTTGCCGTGCCGACGGAACGCTGGGCACCGGTGGCGCTTGCCCCGGCGCATCGATTGTGCCGGTGGTTCAGCAAGGCATTGTCAATGCAGCTTTCGTCAATTCGGCAACAACTACAACAGACCTTAGCCAAAATGCTGCCGGTACTTTTGCGGGCCGTGTTGAGCAAACAACTGTGGCCGCCAAGCTTCGCTCTAATCAACAGTTCAACCAGATTCTGATCATCGACAATGGTGGCGATTCTAACTATCACGCAGCTCAGATGACCTTCCGCAAGCGGTACGACAAAGCTGGCTTGCTATTGGCCAGCAGCTACACGTTGGGCAAATCGATTGACAATTTATCCATCGATCCAGTGCTTGCCACCGTTGGCGGTGGCCTCACTACAACCAATGCTCGAACCCCGGCTGATGGGCGTAACTACGATAACGAACGCGCCCGCTCTGACTTTGATCAACGCCATGTTGTAAACATGACCGGCATCTACGAACTACCCTTTGGCAAGGGTAAGACGATGTTCGGTGGCGCCAATCGCGCGATCAATTCTGTGATCGGTGGCTGGAGCATCAACGGTATTTACACCTACCAATCAGGCGAGCCGTTCACTGTTCGGTCTGGTGTTTTGACGGCCAACTTCTCCGCACAATCGCGCGCCGCCTTGAAGCCAGGAGTGGCATTGCCACAAGCGAAATTACAAGATAAAGCTGGTGTGGTAGGCCCGGTGTTTTTTCAAAATGCCGAAGCCTTCACGTTCCCCAATCCCGGCGAACTTGGCTTGGGGCGTAACATCTTCCAGGGCCCCTCATACTGGAATTTCGACGCCGGTATCACCAAGGGTTTCCAACTGACAGAGCGTGTAAAAATGGTGTTCCGCACAGAGATGTTTAATGCGCTGAACCACCCCAATTTCCGCAACCCGCGCGATGCCAGTGTTGGCTCACCGTCCATCAATTCGCCAAGCGCTTTCGGCCTGGCTTGCTGCGTGACTCTGTCAACCGCAAGCTCCTCAACAACAAATCAGAATGGCGAAAGCTGGAGAGTGATTCAGTTGGCGCTGAAGCTCAGTTTTTAACAAAACCCGCATAAACAAAGGGCGCGCAGCTATCGGCAGGGCGCGCCCTTGCCTTACTGAAATTCTTGTCATCACCCGGGCGACTTTTTAGAACTCAGGAGCGAAGTAAAGTGTTTCAAAGAATTTCGATCAACCTGCTAATGATGCAATATTAGTAGTGTATGGGTTTAACTGAACTTATCGACTTAAAGTTGCTCGCAACCCGCGAGAGCGAGCAAGTCGAATGGAAGGAAAATGTTGCCGATGTCGACGACGTTGTAGCAACGCTTTGCGCTTTTGCCAACGATTGGGCAAACCTTGGCGGCGGCTACGTTGTCTGCGGAGCTAAGGAAGAACGAGACGAACATGGCTTTCCAAGATTGGCAGTCGTTGGCCTGACAGCCTCGCGCCTCAAAGAGGTTGAGGCCCGTGTCTTGGCCGGCTGCCGTGATCGCGTGTCCCCATCGATAGCCCCAATCGTTGAAGAACTACCCACTGATTTTCCCGAGCGGCGAGTGTTGGTATTCATCATGCCGGCCACCCGTAAGGCTCATCATTTTCGCAGGCAGGATACCGCCGGAAAATACTATGTCCGTATCAGCCGCGAAACGCGGGAGGCACGCAACGGCACACTTCGGGAATTGATGGTTAGAAAGGGCGAGATCGACGTGTGGGATAGGCGAGTTTGCCACACGGCTACGGTCGCAGACCTCGATTTGCTTGCCTTGCGCCAAGCCTTGCAACGGATGGAATTGTACGATCCGGATCTTGGAGTAGATCAATATCTATCTGACACGAAGCCCCTGAACGCATTTGTGCCTCCTCTTTGCGCCAAGGAACCACTCACAGGAATCTTGAGGCCGCGGAACTTCGCCATGTTGCTATTTGGGCTCAATGTACAGCTTCACATTCCTGGTGCTGTCTCTCTTTTTTCAATCTATCCGGGAACAGATCGCTCTGACGCGCATGCGGAAAGGCATGAACTGGCTGGGACCTTGATTGATCAGGCACTAAGACTACTGTCTCTGCTCGACACCCAGTCCTATACCGCATTTGATAAGGATGACCGCATCGAGCCCAACGCAATATCTTTTCCAACCAAAGCCCTTCACGAAGCAGCTATCAATGCACTCGTACACCGCGACTACGAAATGGTTGACCCAATGCGGATCACAGTGTTTACAAATAGAATCGAATTTCTATCGCCGGGCTCACTTCCTTTGGGGGTTGGCAATGAGGAATTGCAAGCTGGCCACGCCTACGCCAAATGGCGAAATCAAACTCTTGCCTGGTTCATGAATAAGCTGGAATTGGCCCAAGCAGAAGGCCAAGGTATAAAGACAATTTTGCGATCCATGCGAGTAGGTGGTTGTCCTCCGCCTCAATTTGAAGCAAGGCGAGATAGTGTCCTATGTACCTTATATTCACATCCCAGGCACGCCGCAGCGAAGCTTCATCAACAAATTTCTCGGGACATTGTTACAGGGGATTTGGAACGTGCACAGATGACACTTGCTCCACTGTTGACTCAGGATGCCAGGAACGTGGAGACGCTTCACCTATTTGTAGAAGTGCAGAGACGTCTGAAGTCGCTCGATCCAATTCGGGACTTTGTTCGTGCCCATGCGGAAGAATTATCCTCATTTCCAACGTTTGCGCTTTTAGTTTTGAAAGGAGCGTTAAATGCTCAAGATCCCGTTGACGCGCCGATTATCGAACTCATCCTGTCTCACATAGACAAGCGCTGAATTCCTGTTCATAACTCTCGAGTGTTTCAGTTTTTTGAATTTGTAGTGAATCGGGTTTGGCGATCCACTACAAACGCAAATCGCCTGTCCTAACGATTCCTTTGTATTCAGGCGGTGGTCCGCCTTTTTGTCAATATTAAATTTTCAAAGACCTACGCGGCACGGTTGCTTGGTGACTCCATTTTGTGAGCTGAGTTTACCCTGACGGCGTTATGAGGTGTCTATTGTTTGCGGTGGGTTTGCGTTGTTTATTTGAGGTGCTGCTGCTGCGGATTGCATCAGATATTTTGGTTTTGCGACGGGTTGGCCGACGATTTTCACGATCAAATCGAGCAAGGCGTGGAACACTTTGCCTATTTCCGTGTCGGGGGCCTCGTTGATTTCGATGCTGATTTGATTCTTATTGATGCTGATTGGTTCTTTGGCTGCGATCAATATTGGCCGATCCACAGTGGTGTACAGTTTGGGCTTGCGTTTGTTGGAGTGCATAAGGGGGACGCGCGTGCCTTGGTGTATGGTGTTGAGTTTCCGGGTGAGTTTTTCTGTTGGCTGGTCCCACACGGAGAATGCCAGGACTCTGTTTTCCAGAGCCATGCGGTTGAGTTCTATGGGGCAACAGGGGGTGTTGATGATGGGGCAATTTACGGGGTCGATGAGGTTGCGGAGCATTTCAACCGCTTGTTCGCGCGCTTTGCCGGTGATTACCAGAATGGGCGGCTTTTGGTTGGGCAGAATTGCTTCTGCTAGCCAGATGGCTAGTTTTTCCGATGCCTCGGGGGAGGTTCGGAATATCTGCTGGAAGCAGCCGTCGAGGGTGAGCTTTGTGGGCTGGGGAAATGGTAGGGGGAGGTGGTCTTCAATGCGTTCAAATTGAGTTTTGAAGTAGCGCGATTGATGCCAGTTTTTGCCGGTGATGTTGATTACCTGGTGGTCTTCGTTGGTGAGGTCAAGCTGGTAGGATTTTGGGGAGAGTTTGGCGATGCGGGTGAAGATGGGTTGCTTGTTTTTTGCCTGGCGGGCTTGACGGTCTAGAGTGCGGACGACCCAGCAAAATTCGTACTGGCTGGGGTAATAGGCGAGGCGTTTGGAAGATTGATGGAACATCCAGGTGAAGAAGTCTTCGGAGTAGAGCGGGGTGGCGGTTGGGCAGGATATGTAGGGTTGGTTGTCTTTGGATAGGTAGAGGGGGAGGTTTTGGGTGAGTTTGAGCAGACGGAGGCGCATGGGGATTTCCGGTTGATGGATTTGTGCGCTGGTTTGTTCCATATTCCTATTTTAGGGGGGTGCTTCCTAATTTCGAGGTCTGGAAAGAGGGGGTTTGGTGGTTGGGGGGTGCTGTAAGGTGTTGAGAGTAAGTGGGTTGCTGGTTTTGGATGATTTAGGGGGATGTGGTGTGATCGGTTTTTGATAAACCTCGAATACGCAAAGGAAATCGCCGAGGAGATCCTCGGCGTGTATTTTGATCTCGAATACCCATTCAACACTTCTTGTTCGAGAGGATATTTCCATTTTGGAAGATCGTGGGCTACTTTTTACCCGTCGTTGTTATTGGGATCGGTGTTCTGTTAATATTTTGCGATTTCTCTATCCGTTTTGAGTCTGGATTATTTTCCCGAGATTGCACTATCGTTGCTTTTCCGGTTTTCCAGTCTGGCCACATTTCGACGCGCTGGGCGGTCTTCTGTAAGAGACTCCAATACTCCTGTCCCTTCTTTACTTGATGTTCCTGAGGTGGCATTTCTATTCTGTTCCTTAGTAATTGTGTAGACCGATGCGAGTGTCTGAGAAATCAGTTGCTCGCGATCCATGTATGAGGTTGGAGCCAATTGAACTCTGGGGCTAGCATCCTTGAAGTTCCAATTTATTTTAGCTCCGTCCTTTTTCCGCTCAATGGTGTAACCAGAGCTCAGCTTCAATGAGAAAAGATCAAAAAACCTTCTTGGCCCGATTCCCAAGAAGGGCTCGAAAGGAATCCGTTTATCCTCTTTTGTTTCTTCCACCGTAATCCTAATTGCATCGTCGTGCAATTCAGTAGCCAAACTTTTTGGATATGGTTCGATATAAACTACTCGATTCACACCAGCAGCAATGATGTGTCTTGTGCAAGTGTGGCATGGGAAAGTGGTGGTATACAAAGTTGCATTCCGAAAACTCACTCCATTTCGTCCAGCTGCCATCAATGCATCCATTTCTGCGTGCACAGATCTTCCGAATTCTGTAATGTTAGAAACAAGAGTCTCACGCAGCAGCGGCCTCGCATTTTTTAGTATGTCTTCTCTTTTTGAAACTTCAAGAGAAATCTCACGACCCTCCAAGAGCTTTTCAAACACTGATACTATATCGTCAATAATTTGTGCTTTCTTGGCATCGTTTTGATCTTTTCCAGCCTTATAATCTCGCGCATCTTTTTCCTTGTCATCGGCGCAATATAGTCCGCCGCCCGGCGCAGGCACATCATTACAACCGAGAGAAATGACATCGCCTTCTGCGCAAGCTAGTGAAGCTCCGACTTGACGAGCTAAATCACCTGACCTCAAAGAAGCTGCATATGCTAAAAACATAGCATGTTCATCCTTCGACGGTGTGCTGAAGGGATCGCCAAACACGAGTTTTAAGAATCGTTCGATTCCATTCTCATATGCCTTGTCGCGAAGTCCAACGAAAAGGTCAGCCATCTGGAAGGTATCTCTTGTACGTTGACCGTATGCATCAGCTTTTTCTTTCTGGTCAATCTCAATCAACCCAGCGGACTGATCCTCCGAGAGGCCCTTCCTTCCAGTCAAGAA
>JBBRJC010000074.1:0-10217 GCA_038220135.1 Bryobacterales bacterium
CCTTCGGAAATTATTCATGTGGGCGATGAGCTTACGCTGAAAGTTCTGAAGTTTGATGGCGACAAAGAGCGCATTTCACTGGGCTTGAAGCAGATTGCGCCTGACCCGTGGTCGGTTGTTGTGGAGCGCTTTCCGTTTGGGTTTAAAGTTGTTGGCCGCGTGGTTTCCATTACCGATTACGGTGCTTTTGTGGAGATTGAACCGGGCGTTGAAGGCCTTATCCACATCAGTGAAATGACGTGGTCGCGGCGCATGAAGCACCCCGGTAAAGTGGTGAAGGTGGGCGACACGGTGGAAGCCGTGGTACTGGACGTGAAGCCGAAGGACCGGCGCATTTCATTGGGGATTAAGCAGCTTGAGGCAGATCCCTGGACCACAGTTGCCGCGCGTTATGCGGTGGGCAGTGTGGTTGAGGGCCGAGTGCGCAAGTTGACCGAATTTGGTGCCTTTATCGAAATTGAAGAAGGAATCGATGGCTTGGTTCACGTTTCCGATCTTTCGTGGACGAAACGAATTAAGCATCCCTCGGAACTGTTGAAGAAAGGCCAACTGGTTCAAGCTGTTATAATTAACATAGATGCACCCTCGCGGCGATTATCGCTTGGGGTGAAGCAGTTGCAGCCCGATGCGTGGGAAAGTTTCTTCCAGGCGCATGCAGTTGGGGATACAGTTCGAGGCAGGGTTTGCCGTGGGGCAAATTTTGGTGTGTTCGTCGAAGTGGCGCCTGGAGTTGAAGGGCTTTGCCATAATTCTGAGTTGCAGGGAACGTCCAGGCAAGAAACTGGATTACCGGTTAACGAGGAATTTGATTTCAAGATCATTCGTTTGAATCCTGCCGATAAGAAAATTGGGCTGAGTTTGCGTGCCATTTCCGACGATGAGGAAAAGACGCGTCTTGACGATTACCAAAAGCAGGCGGCTGCAGCCACATCGACCATCGAAGAAGCGATGAAAGGCAAGGATAGTTAGAGAATTATGACAAAGGCTGATCTCATCGAAGAAGTATCGCGCGTGGTTGAGATGACTCGGAAGGATTCCGAAGTTATTGTTGAAGCCATTTTTGATAGCGTGGTCAAGAGCCTGCGGACGGGTGACAAGATCGAAATTCGCGGCTTTGGCAGTTTCCGTACACGGCAACGGCAGCCGCGTGTGGGCCGCAACCCGAAATCGGGCGCACGGGTTGAAGTTCCGGCCAAGCGTATTCCGTATTTCAAGCCCAGCAAAGAGTTGAAAGACTTGGTGAACGGCGATGAAGCCACACCTGCTGCAGTAGTAGTAGCGGCTCCAACCGTTTAGCACGAAGCGATGGACCATCTGTGGAGCCCTTGGCGGTATCGTTATGTCACCAAGGGAGACAAACCCTCAGGCTGTGTGTTCTGCCGCATGGTGGCAGAAACCAACGACGCTGAAAATCTAATTCTAATGCGCGGCAAATATAATTTCGCCGTGCTGAATTTGTATCCCTATACGAACGGCCATTTAATGATTGTGCCGTATGAGCACGTGGCTACTATGGGTGAAGCGAAGCCAGAAGTGTTGGCGGAGATGATGGAACTGACGCAGCGCGCAGAGATGGCATTGAGTGCGGTTTATAAGCCGCAGGGCGTCAACATCGGCATGAATGTGGGTGAATGCGCAGGGGCGGGCGTTGCTGGCCATATTCATATGCATGTGTTGCCACGCTGGTTTGGGGACGCAAACTTCATGACAGTATTGGGTGAGGCGCGGGTGCATATTGAAGAACTGACGGTTACATGGAATCGGTTGCGGGACGCGCTGGCTAAATAGGCGCCGCGTGGTGTTTATAAACCCAACTTCCTTCAATGTGATATTTGCGGCCTAAGGCCGTGTTCCCGGTTCCTGAAGCCTATGCGGAACCCAAGTGAAAAGCATTGTCGAAGACCGTATCCGCCAGTTCGCCGAACAGCGCATCGATCTGGCCATGCTCAAGAATCTCGATTGGGATAAGGGAGCGAACAACATAAGGAAGCCCCCCCACGATTGCCCGACCCGGCCTTCACTATGACTCGGCTTTCGGGCTCGTCTATTGTAGTCCCCTACGGGGTCTGAATTCTGGAAAGTATGGAGGGCGGTGAAACCTTCAGAAAGTCACTCGCGTTCCAGGTATACACGATGTCAGCACCGGACTTCTCGGCGGCGCTCATGATGAGCGCATCGTAGATGTAGTTCTTGGCCAAGCCCTTCTCTGCAAGCCGTTCGATAGTTGCGAAGTACTCAGCTTCGCAGAGTGCAATGATCGTGAATAGTTCGCGAATCTGCCGGATGAACAGCAAGGCTTGTTCGGTCGGAATGGGCGGCTTTACCCGCAGCCTGGTCATCGTTGAATAGACTTCTGCCACGGTGTGAGTAGCGCAGAATGCAGTGGCGGGAGTTGCCATTTTGAGTAAGACTACGCTTGCCGCGTGCTGAGGGTGGTCTCCCCAGAAGGCCGCGACAAACACCGACGTATCAAGAAAGAATTTCACTTCTCAAGACCCGCCCAGATTCTTAAAGTGGCGCTCGTCCCGACCCTCTTCGATAAGTTTGTTGATCGAATGCGAAGCTGGTTGACCAGAGCGATAAACCCAGATTCCGTCTTCTTTGCATATCGGGACCGAAAGACGCACCGACAGCAAGGTGATCTGGTCTCAGTGGGCCTCTAGACGAAGCGTATCGCCAGGCTCAAGATGGAGTTCTTGCCGGAGAGCTTTTGGCAGGGTGACCCACCCAGCACTATCGATCGTCAGTTGGCTAATCATAACTGGGATTATATACTGGGTGAAACCACTTAGAATCCCATTTTATCCAAATATGAGTCCTCCAGTATGACCGCAGCATCAACCAATGGCCGATTGCACCACATTGAACACCCCACGCAGAGATACAAGTATCCGCTCTAGCGTCCGTAGCAATTTCTGGAGCGCTTCTTGATCCTCATGCACCTTCGCTTGACGGTGCGTGTCTGGTGCTCTTTCTTGCAGACTCTTGCTTCTCTGCTGTTGGACTCAGGTAAACTATGGGTGTGGAACAGGCAGAGATCATAAGCTTCCGCGAGTATTTCCGGGCGATGACTCCGACGGGGAACGGTTTGCCCGCAGTTGGACCGAGCAAACGCATGCTTGGGGCGTTACCCGCAGAAACAGATTCAACCGATGGCACATTCGGTCCAGGCACCGGTGGCATGTCGGTTTCACCCGATTCGCCATGGCATATACCTCATCATAGGCGACCTCGATAGATGGGCAGAGGTTCCACTGGCCCGGCCCAGGATTGGGTATTTTGTGTCACTAATGGTGTTCTGCATAACGCTAAACTCAAGGCGCGTTTAGACCAAGGTAACCCGGCGCACCACGCCTTTCTGGAGCCTTTGACAACCATGACCTTTCAAGCGTACGCCGCTGCGCTCGTGACAACTCAAGCAAAATGAAGGAGAGCATGGTCGCAGGACCTCGACTGAGAGCCTATCTGGCGCTGGAACGTGCCATGGTTGATCTGGACAACGCAGGGGATCCGGTTGGAGATGAGTTGCGTGATCGAATGGATCCGATATGGCTCAAGCTTTCAGAGGATGATCGTGTTGCTCTCGATGCGCGCAACGGTGATCCGTCGCACTTCGCCGGCACTGTATGACCGCAGCATCAACCACTGGCCGATTGCACCACATTGAACACCTCACGCAGAGATACAAGTATCCGGTCTAACGTCCGCAGCAATTTCAGGAGCGATGATTGATCCTCATGCGCCTTCGCTTGCCGGTGCGTGTCTGGTGCTCTTACTTGTGGGGCTTGCAGCCTGCCTGATTCCAGTGCGGCGTGCGGCGCGCAGAATAAACTTGCGGCCGTGGTCTGGATCGAAATATTACCAAACTCAACTGCCGTTTCCAGCATAATAAAATTATGCGCATTTTAGCGTTCGATCTGGGTAAACGGCGCATCGGCTTGGCGTTGACCGACCCGTTAGGCTATACCGCTCAAGGCCTCAACACATTTGAGCGCACCAATATCCGCGAAGATATTTCCCTGCTCTCTGCCTTGATGGCCGAAAAAGAAGTATCGCTGATGCTGTTCGGCAATCCCCTGCATATGAGCGGCGATGAAAGCCGCCAAACGGAATATGTGAAGGTTTTCGCTGACCGGCTAAGCGCAGCAACCGGAGTGCCCTACGAAATGTGGGATGAGCGGTTGACCAGCGTTGAAGCCGAGCGCATACTACGGCAAGGCGGACTCAGCGATAGAAAAGATAGGAAAGGCATAGTGGATAAGCTGTCGGCAGTTATTCTTCTGAACAGTTATCTCTCCTCACTCGAATGAAACGATTTATCAGACTTGCATTGTTCATTGGGTTCGTTTTCCTGGCGGGCGTTGGGGGACTATTCTTTTTGGCTCACCAACCGAACGAGGCTTTTAAGGGCGAATTTTTCCTGGATTTTGAACGAGGTACTTCCACCCGTTCGCTTGCCGAATTGCTGGAATCATCAGGTGTAGTGCGCAGCCGCTGGCACTTTCTGGCTGCGCGGGCATTGAATCCAATCGCCAGCCTGAAAGCCGGAGAATATAGTTTCAACCAATCGATGACGCCAAACCAGATTCTGGGGAAGCTGATGCGCGGGGAAGTGCATTACTACACATTGATGGTTCCAGAAGGCTACAACATGTTCGACGTCGCCAAAGCTGTTGAAGATCTGGGTTTAGTGAAGGCGCAGGATTTTCTGAAAGTCGCACGCAAGTCTTACCTCATTCGCGATCTTTCCCCCACAGCTCCGTCACTGGAAGGCTTCTTATTCCCGGCCAGTTATCACGTGACGCGACGGATGACAGCGGAACAGATTTGCAAACAGATGACCGATCAATTTCGCCGCCAGTGGCGCACGCTTGGTGCAAAGGGCGATCCAATACGCACGGTTACCCTGGCTTCGCTAGTGGAAAAGGAAACGGGAGTGAAGGCGGAACGGCCAGTGGTTGCATCGGTATTTGAAAACCGAATCGCCAAAGGAATGAAGCTGGAATGCGATCCGACCACGGTTTATGCAGCCCTGCTTACGAGCGTTTGGCGCGATGTGATTCATCGCTCCGATCTGGACCGCAAGCACCCGTACAACACTTACCAGACAACCGGTTTACCACCAGGCCCGATCGCAAACCCGGGCCTGGCATCGCTAAAGGCTGCCGTGACGCCTGCGGAAAGCAATTTTCTGTTTTTCGTAGCCCGCCCCGATGGTTCTGGCGGGCATAACTTTTCCGATACACTTTCAGGACATAATCGAGCCGTGGAGCAGTACAGGCGTGCCCAACAAAAGGCCCACTAAGAAAGAACAGCTTCGAGCATGGCTCGCAACACTGGGTGGCCCTGTTACGCCTGAGGCGCATAGGCAGTTGATGGAACACTTGCGACCGGTCTCTGAGGATTATCTGCGCAAGTTGCTGCGCGAAAGCGGCCATCCGCTTCATCCTTTAGTGGAAGGAATCCGCCAGGATGATTATGGGAGCCTGGAACGGACGTTGAACGCGCTGGAAGCGATTTACGCGAGTGGCGACGAACTCACCAGATCATATTGCCGGCGGCTGGTGAAGGAAGCCAAATTACACGCGGAAATGGCCGAACGGCGGCATCCTGGATCGAGGACGGAGAAGATCGAGTGGATGCGTCTGTGGATTGAAAATCCGGCTATTTTTCCGATGTGGGCTAAGTTACGCCGGAAGTCTATTGAAACTCCACCGACTCAACCTGGATAACTTCTCCATCGAGTTTGCCGGTCACTTTCGCTTTCAGATCTTTTTCCCGGGTGAGTTTCTTGAGCATGCTGAAAGTTTTGGCATTACCGGCCTCGTTAAACTTCACAAACTTTCCATCACCCAGCACCAAACCATAGCCGCCTTTGGCACAGGTCACGGCGCATTCTCTGGTGTGGCTGGAGAGATCTTTACCTTTGCACATGACATCAACCACGGTACCTGTCCAGCTTTCAGCGTAAAGGGCCGCCGAAAAAGCGAAGCCTGATAGAATCGTTAACAATTTCATAGTACTGAGTAACTCCTTGGTACATTTTCCCGAAGTCGCTGATTTGTCTAAAGATTCCCTGTATCCCGGACGATAAAGGTTGGGAGGGAAAACCACTTGGTAACAAACTTCAGCTACTCAATTTTAGCGCTACTTGCGGGTCTTTGCCTGGTGGTATTTCTGCTACGCCGTCAAAAAAGGACGGAGCGGACTTTGCATTCGGCAAAGATCCAAATCCGTTTGATGGAGGCTTGGGGCCCGACGCAAATCACCCCGATTCGTCAACCTGAAGGCTTGCGCTTGCCTAACTAATACTTCCCAGCGTATACTCACAATTTCGGCACCTGGCAAATGATTTCCCGCGATACACAAGATCCACTGGCGCCGCAACGGGAAGCAGCCCTGTTTTATGGCTTGTTCCTGCGTGGCCACTCGATTGATAGCATCCGAAAGGACATCGACGTACCATCAACATTGGTGCGAAAATGGATGCGTGGACCGCAATATGAAGACCCGTTCAAAGACAATTTAAAGCGTCTTTATCAATACCGCAAGCAGGTGTTGGCCATCTTCAATGAGCTGGTTCACAACGAACGTGGACGAGCTAAGTTACAGTAAATGAAGCTATCTATCTTTCAGGTTGACGCATTCACCGATCAGTTATTCCGTGGTAACCCTGCCGCAATTTGCCCGCTCGATAATTGGCTCCCTGACGATTTACTGCAAAACATTGCGGCTGAGAATAATCTGGCGGAAACGGTCTTTTTCGTTCGCGAAGCCGAGGGCTATCATCTGCGCTGGTTCACACCAACAGTTGAAGTAGACCTTTGCGGTCATGCGACGCTTGCCGCGGCCTGGGTGATTCTGAATGAGCTGGATTTATCGGCGACGTCTGTAAATTTTCGCAGTCTTGGCGGGCCACTAACGGTAAGTAAAACGGGTGATCTATACACACTTGACTTCCCTTCCCTCAAGCCGGAACGGCGGCCCGATAACCCGCCTCTTGAAGAAGCTTTGGGAACGAAGATCGCCGAAATCTGGGCGGCTCGCGATACAGTGGCGGTCCTCGAATCGGAAGCTGCGGTGCGGGCGATGAATCCTGACTTTGAAAAACTGAAGAAGATTCCTGGGTTTGCGTTCATCGCGACAGCGGTATCGGATGAGTATGATTTTGTAAGCCGGTTCTTTGCACCCGCTCAAGGGATTAACGAAGATCCGGTCACCGGGTCGGCACATTGCACGTTGGCCCCGTTTTGGGCCAAACGGCTGGGCAAAGATTCAATGCGCGCCTTTCAGGCATCCGCGCGTGGGGGTGAAGTGTTGTGCCGGGTCAAAGGCGACCGGGTGGAGCTTTCTGGCTACGGCGTGAAGTATCTGGAAGGGACCATTTGGGTTTAACAACCATTTGCCTTTGCTAGGAAGAACTTCCCGCCAAAGCGCTTCGCAGTGCCCGCGCTTCAGCAAGCACGGCCTGGCTCGCGGCCAAGATTGCCCCTGCCGTCACTACCTTCTCTTGGTGTGGTTGTTGTTGGGCGTTGTCCCCCAATCCAAGATCCCTATACGCCCGCAATCGTTCAACCATTAAATCCCGAATCTCGTTAGCATTATCCACATCCTGAAAATCCGCAGTGCGCGCCTGCCGCTGCCCGTGTGGCCCGCTGGTCCCTGCTCCTGCAATGCTCACTTCAACATCCGCAAGCCCGAGAAAATTCTGCAATGGTCCGGACGTTACGCGGATTTCCTGAATATTGGCGAAAGTGACCGTCAGTTCCTCAACATTCCACACACCACTGCGAATCCGCAGACTCCGGTCCGTTACAATGTACCACCGCAGTTCGTAATCCCACTTGAGAGCCAGAAACGTGAACGGCAACGCCACTAAAATGCCAAACAGACCAAGAATCTCTCCGACCATAACCAGCGAATGCACCCACTGGGGTCCAAGCAACAGAAAACGCCAAGTGAAAAAATAGGCGAACAACAAACCGGCGAGCACACCGAGATGCGAAAACGTCCAGACAATCACACAGCGGCGATAGAAATTACGGCCAGCTCGAAAAACTATCACTGACCCCGGTGAGCCTTCGGGCACTTCAGGCTTTGGCGGCACGCGAAGAATAATCAGAACCATGCGTCGAAGCCAATCAAGCATGAGGGCGCTGCTCCTCGATCAGCAATCGAATCGCCCGAAGCTCAGAAGCCACTTCGTTCAGCGTACTGGCAAGTTCCTCATCACCGGGCTGCGGTTTATCAATTGATGGACTGTGATGGTCACGCGCGCCGCGCATCCGCGAATAGAGAAAATCACGCATACCCTCATGATCGGTGAGGCCTTCGAGAGTCATCTCCGCATTGGAACTGCCTGCTGCTGTCTGAATTTCGATGCGTGCTAAACCAAAAAGGCGCTCGATAAAGGAGGATTGCATGTGAATGTCCTGAATACGCGAATAATTCAACAGAATCTCATGCCTGAAAAGAATGCCCCAGCTTACCTGAATCCCATCAGTATCGAACTTGTAGCGCATAGTGTGATAGCGGAAATAGAGGATGGGAAGAAGCACTGGAAAAGCGACAGTGGATAGCAAGGCCTTGATGAAGTAGTAGGCCATCAATTTCTCCACTGGGCGTTGCATCGCGGCAATGTGAGCAGGGACGGGCTGAGCCGCAGAGCCTGAGCCTTGGGCGGTAGTCATCTGAGAAAGTATACGGCATCAAGGTGTAGTTTGTTCACGTAAACTATCGAGACAAAGAAAGCAAGTGCCTGTCTGATTTTCAATTCAAGATACAATATTAGCCTTAACGATATATTTAGCCGTGAGCGACTAGTTGGACCAATGGAACGCGAAATCGACATCACCGTCTTATTGCAGGGCATTCGTGCTGGCGACCGCAAGTGCGAATCGCAACTGATAGACGCAGTATATAGTGAGCTGAGAAAACTAGCCGCAATCAAACTCCGTAATGAGCGGCGAGACCACACATTACAGCCCTCTGCATTGGTGAATGAGGCCTATTTACGGATGATGAATGGGCGCATAGCCTCCGAAGACCGTGGACATTTTTTTTCACTGGCGGCGGCAGTGATGCGCAATGTCCTGGTCGATTATGCGCGCGCCAAGAATGCGCAGAGGCGACACGGGGGAGTTCGAGTCGATCTCCAATTCGCGAACGCAATCGTGGAGGACCGCCCGAAGGAGATGCTCGCCCTTGATGCTGCACTTTCGGAACTCGAAAACCTAAACCATCGGCACGGCCAAGTCGTCCAGCTTCATTTTTTTGCAGGAATGACGTTCGAGGAGATTGGCGCGATTTTAGAAGTTTCGTCACGTACGGCAAAGCGGGATTGGGACTTAGCTAAGGCTTGGCTCCAGGTACGGATGACACAGTAATGACGCCCAGAGAACAGTATCAGGCGGAAATGAACATCCTTGCTGCGGTGTTGGACGCCGACGCTGACAAGCGAAACGAGATCATCGGTATGCGTTGCAGATTGGATTCGGCGCTGGCGGCACGAATCAGGCTACTTGTTCAAGCCCACACCGAATCGGCCTCGCTTTGGAGCGCCTCTCCATCCGGTCGATTAATGGGCGTAAGCGAAGGTGACGTTTTATGTGGGAGGTTCCAACTGCAGCGACGATTGGGTGAAGGTGGTATGGGCGAGGTATGGTCTGCCCTCGACAAGGATCTTGAAGAGTTGATCGCCGTAAAGTTCATTCACCCAGAATTGGCTATACAGGGGGCCGCAATTCAGAGATTTAAGCAGGAATTACAACTTGCTCGCAAAATCGGTCATCCCAACGTTTGCAGGGTTTATGAACTCTTTGAAGACAATCAGTCCGGCGGCAAGAGATGGTTTCTAACCATGGAACTGTTAGAGGGCCGAACGCTATCGGAGCGCCTAAGAACCGAAGGGCCTTTACGGCACGATGAGGGCATAGAAATTCTTCGACAGATCCTCGCTGGACTAGGTGCAGCGCACCAGCTAAGCATCGTTCATCGAGATCTTAAACCGAGCAACGTGATGCTGGTGGAGGAAAAGAACCGCATAAGGGCGGTTGTGATGGATTTTGGTCTCGCCAAGCGTTCGCCTCTTGGATCAATGGCCGCAGCGCAAGGAAACCCATCCGTTTTCGGCACGCCAGCCTATATGGCACCGGAACAAATCGCCGGTGAGTACGCAACGCCAGCGACAGATCTATACGCGTTCTCGTTAACAGGCG